>JAPOYD010000184.1:0-29202 GCA_026706735.1 Nitrospinota bacterium
GAAGGCGAACCGCCCCAGCACGTTGATGTACTCGTCGAGCTTGTGGCCGATGGATTTCATCGCCGCGTTTCTGAGCACCTGCGCGAGAGCCGCAATGACGGCGAGCGTCACCCAGTCCATTTCATGCTCCTCTGCCCCTAGCCGCGTGAAAAAACCAGGGCCTTTTCTACGCGCACTTCAGGCCCAAGTCCAATCGCAGCGAGGTTTCATGGGTCCTTGCGACCCAAAACTCCCTCAAAGCAAACCGGAAACTCCCTCTCATATCTGACACGGCGGCGCGCGGTGTGCTAATCTGGCGGTGGTGATTCTTATCCAGAAAGGAGCATCGCAACATGATACGCGACGACGTATTCGTCTTCGACAACGTGGTGCACATGTACGACTACTCGGACGAGAACCTCGTCTCGGAGCAAAGCGAATACGACCGCCACTACCACGTGAGCAAGGTGCTGGGCAGAAGGCGTACGGCGCCCACCGACGTCTACGCGAACTGGCACCCGGTGGAGGGCTTCAAGCGCCGCTGGAGCGTGGAGGACATGGGCCGCCTCGTCTTCGAGGATTCGGGCACCGACATGGCGATGGCCCAGGCCGTGCCCCTGTTCGATCTGTATAAGGACGGCTTCGCGCCCGTGAAGGCGCAGTACGCCTTCGCCCAGGCCTATCCCGAACGCTGCCTGTTCTGCGGGGCCGTGGACCCGATGTACCCGAGCGTGGCCGCGGCGTGTGAGGAGATGGAGCGCCAGGTGAAAGAATGGGGGGCGAAATCCATCAAAATCTACAACGCCCACGTGGACGGAAAATCCTGGGCGTGCGACGACCCCGAGATCGCCTACCCCCTCTATGAGAAAGGGCGCGAACTGGGTATTAAAGTCTTTCAGTTCCACAAGGGAAACCCCATCACGCGGGCGAAGCTGCGCGACTTGTCACCACTCGACATCGAGGGCGCGGCGCTCGATTTCCCGGACATGCTCTTCGGCGTCCACCACCTGGCGGTGCCCTACTTCGAGGAAGTCGTCTGGATGGCGAACCGCTACGAGAACGTCTTCCTCGTGTTATCTGGAATCGGACACACGCCCATGATCGCCCCCAGAACCTTCACCGAGTGGATGGGCAGGCTGCTGCGCGACGTGGGCTCAGAGAGGGTTCTCTGGGGTTCGGAGATGGCGCTTCTGGGAAACGCGAAGCCCGTCCTCGAGTGGATATGGGAGATGGAAATCCCCGAATCCATGCAGGATGACTACGGCTATCCGCAAATCACGGAAGAGGACAAGCGCAACATCCTGGGTCTCAACCAGGCGCGCATCTTCGGCGTGGACGTGGAGGCCAAGAAACAAGAGCTTTGGAGCGGAGCAGCGCGATGAACGACCACGAAGCCCTCGTCATCGACGTCGAAGACATCATCGAGACGCAAATTCGCCCGCTTCTCAAGATTCACGGCGGGGGCATCACGCTCGATAGCGTGAGCGAGAAAGGCGAAGTATCGCTGCGCTTCGAGGGCGCGTGCCGCGGCTGCATGCTCAAGAGCGTCACCTACGCCCTGGGCGTGCGCCAGAAGCTCATGCAACATCCGGGGGTGACGGACGTCTCCGTCGAGGGCGTTCGCATCTCCGATCACGCCATCAAACGTGTGGAGAAATTCTACTCCGGCTATTCGTTTTGGGTGGGGCATCCGCTCAAAGACCAGTCATCGACTTGATCGCTTCGCGCTACCAAACCCGAAAAGAACTGCGCCTGTGGTACGGCTGGGTGATCCTCCTCAGTGTCTTCATCATCCTGACGGTGACCGTCGGCATCCGGAATTCTCTGGGCGTCTTCTTCAAGGATATCTCCGGCGAGTTCGGCTGGAACCGCGCGCAGACGGGCGCCGCCTTCACCATGGGAATGCTCGGTCAGGGGATGATGGCCCCTTTCGCGGGATGGGTGCTCGAGCGCTTCAACATGCGCTGGGTGATCGGGGCGGGTATCCTCGTGAACGGAGCGGCGCTCATTATCGGAGCCTACATCGGCGCGCTCTGGCATTTTTACGCCATGTACTTTTTACTCTCCCTGGGCTTCGCCTTCACCGCCAACCTGCCCCAGGTCCAACTGCTCTCGAACTGGTTCGTCCTGAAGCGCGGACTGGCCATGGGCTTCTCGCACGCGGCCCAGGGGTTCGCGCCCATCGTGAACATCTTCACCCCCCTGCTCATCGCGGCCCTCGGCTGGCGGGGGAGCTACCTGGCGCTTGCGGGGGTCGTGCTTCTTCTCGTGTTTCCCTTCGCCGTGACGCTGCTGCGCGACCACCCCAGAGAGAAGCGAACCGCGCCCGATGCGCCTTTTCTGACCTCTGAGGAGTTCTCCCGCGCGCGCGCCAGAGCAGCTGTCATCATTCCTGCGGACAAAGAGAAAGAAACCGCTTCTTTTTCCTTTTTCTTCACCCGCAGGTTCATGCTGATCGGTGGCATTTACGGCAGCATCGCGTATATATTCACCGCCGTCCTGGTGCATCTGATCCCCCACGCGACGGACCAGGGCTTCTCCCCCTCGGGAGGCGCGGCGCTCTTCGCCCTGTACGGAGCCGCCCTTGTCGTGGGAAACGGGCTGAGCGCGGTATCCGACCGCATCGGCAGGCTACCCACCTACATGGTGGGCGTGGTGTGCGGCCTGGCCGCTTGTTATCTCCTGGCGGCTTTCACGCAAGCGTCGCCCGAGTGGCGGATATACGCGGGCGCGATGGGAGTGGGATTCGCCCTGGGTTTCGTCCGGCCCACGGCGTCTTCCCTGTTGGTGGATCATTTCGCGGGGCCGGGCTTCGGCCTCGTGAACGGATGCGCGATGATGGTCTTCTCCCTCGTGGGCGCCCTGGGTCCCTGGGTGACGGGGGTGCTGTTCGACGCGAGCGGAAACTACTTCTCGGGCTTTCTACTCGCGGGTGGCATGTTCATCGCGGGCGCGGTTTTCGTCGTGAGTCTATCGCGTATGCCGCGCCAAGAGCACGCTTAGGACCATGAGCGTCATGCGGGACGAATCGCGCCTCTGGTACGGCTGGGTGGTTCTGGCCGTGGTCTTTTTCGTCATGATCACCCTCATCGCCTTTCGCGCCACCATCGGGCCCTTCTTCAAGGAAATCTCGGGCGAGTTCGGCTGGAGCCGGGGGGCGACGGCGGCGGCCTTTTCCATCGGCATGCTGGCCCAGGCGATCATCTCGCCGCTGGCGGGCATCTTTTCCGACCGCTGGAGCATACGGGCGTCGATGTCGGCCGGCGTTCTGGTGTTCGGCCTTTCCTTGCTCATTGGAAGCCAAATCACCTCGCTCTGGCATTTTTATCTGATGTACATCGGCCTGTGCGCGGGCTTCGCCGCGAGCACGTGGATCGCCCAGGTGCCCACGCTCTCGAACTGGTTCGTGAAAAAAAGAGGGCTCGCCCTGGGCATTTCCAACACCTGCCAGGGAGGGGCCTTCTGCCTGAACATCGCGACTCCCTACCTCATCGCGGCCCTGGGCTGGCGGATGAGTTATCTGGCGCTTGCGGGCGTAACCCTGCTCATCGTGCTTCCCGTCTGCATCATTTTTCACAGGGACCACCCCTCGGCCAAAGGCACCATCGCCGACGCTCCCTTCGTTCAGAACCTGATGGATGAAGAAGCGCCGAAACCAATGCCTCCATCCGCCGATGAGCCGCCGGTCTCCATGTACAACCTGCCGTTTTTCTTCTTTCTGGGCTCGTTTCTGCCCATGGCGTACGCCTTCGCGGGCATGCTCGTCCATCTGGTGCCCCACGCCACGGACCAGGGTTTCTCGCTCGAGACTGCGAGCGTGCTGTTCGCCATATGGGGGCTTTGCCAGGTGGGGGCGAACCTCATCAGCCCGGTTTCGGACAGGCTCGGCCGCGTGCCGACGTACCTCATCGGCAACGTGCTCGGAATCGCCTCCGCCCTCGTTCTGGCCACCTACGAGAAGGGAGACCCGGAGATCCGCTTCTACATCGGCACGATAACCAACGGCGCAGCACTTGGCCTCATACGGCCCACCGGCTCGGCCATCCTGGCGGATTACTTCGAAGGCCCGGGCTTCGGGCGCGTGAACGGGGTGGCGATGATGGGCTTCGCCCTCTGGGGCTCGGCGGGGCCATGGACCACGGGCTTCCTCTTCGACCTGCACGGCTCCTATCTCTGGGGCTTGTCGGCCTTCGCGCTCATGTTTTTTCTCTGCGGCTTCTTTGCCGTGTTGCTCGGCTGGGTGAAAAGAGATAAGAGGGGGGCATCCCCCGCCTGAACCATGGAACCACGAACCCGAGGATGAACATGCCGATTGAAAGAGTCGATGGATTCTACTTTCATCCCACCTCGCGTGAGCGCGTCCTGGCGCAGCGCCATGCGGACCCGGCCAAAACACCCTGGACCCCGCTGGAAAAACCGCTCGCTGAGTGCAAGGTCACCCTGGTATCCACGGCCGGCATATTCACGAAGGGAGACGAATCGTTCGACTACGAAAGAGAGCGCCGCGAGGGCACCTGGGGCGACCCCACCCACCGGGAGATTCCCAGGACGGCGGGCCAGGACGACGTGGCGTATTCGCACCTGCACGTCGACACCTCGTTCATGGCCGAGGACAGGAACGTGTCCTGGCCGGTCGATATTTTCCTGGTTTTCGAGAGGGAGGGGAAAATCGGCGCGCTGGCCGAGACGCTCTATTCCATCATGGGCTACATCCCGAATTTCAACCCGCTCGTGAAGCGCACCGCACCCTTGATGATCGAGAAGATGAAGGCGGAGGGGGTGGACGCGGCCTTTCTCTATCCGGTCTGACCCCTCTGCAACCGGTCCGGCGGACTGCTGCAGCGCGAGATCGAAAAGGCGGGTATCGCCACCGTCATCATCTCGAACGTGCCCGAGACCACCGAGCGCGTCTGCGTGCCAAGAGCCGTGTTCGTCCAGTACCCCTTCGGGCGGCAGTTGGGCCTCGTGGGCGATTACGCGGGCCAGCGCAGAATTTGCGAGGACATGGCCGCGCTGCTCGAAGAAGCGCAAGCGCCCAACGCCTACCGGCACCTGCCATATGAATGGCCCGAACCGCCCGAGACCACCAAATGGCGTCCCGACATGCCGCCGCCCATCTTCGCCATCCGCCAGGCCAAGGAGGACGGACACAACCTGCTGGATGACTACAAGGACGAGGAACGCGCCGCGTATTCGGATGCCGAGCGCTAGCTGTATGACCGGGATGCGCCTGCTTTCCTCCGCGCCGCCTGTAACGGAGGTGTTGGGCAAGTCCTCGCGGGTTGGGCTAAGCCACCTCCCCTTGCAAAGTGTCCAACAACCACTCCCCCCTTGAAGGGGTTGTTGACCCCCAATCGAGAGCGTTCACCGTCATTCCGGCGCATGCCGGAATCCAGAACAGACGGGGATATCGAATCGCAGGACGACCAAGAAAAACGAGAAAGCGAAAAAACAAATTCAAAAACAAAGTCCCTGGATTCCGGCATGCGCCGGAATGACGGCGGTGGTCAATTCCGCGCGAAGGGGACTTTCTCAACAACCCTGTCAACCTACGCTTTCTCCAGCCTGGCGAAGTTGAGATAAAACCGCCCGTCCACCTCCGCCCGCGAGAGCGTCTGCGCGAAACCTTTCGAATCCACCCGGTAGACCCGCTCTTCCCCTCTCCCTCTCGAAACGCTCGTGAGCGCCTCTCCATCGAGGCCGCAGGTCTCCTTCCCCATCAGGGAGAGGATGGTGGGCGCCAGATCGATGTTCCCCGTCGGCGCGTTCACGCGCGCGCCCGCCGGAAAAGCGGGACCTGCGCCGATCAGGAAATTACGAAGTTCATACGGACTGCACGAGCCGTGCGTTCCGCCGCTTCCCTTGTTGTTGACGGATGAATACCCCCAGCCGGGGAGCGCGCCCTCGCGGTTCTCGCCCCGCAAGAACCCATCGCCCCACTGAAAACCCATCAGCAAATCCGGCGCGCGGGCTCCGCCGCAGCCCGCCAGGCCCAAGGACATCGTGCCCGGCAAGGCTCCTTCAATTCCTTCTCCATCTTTCGAGAACAATGGCCCCGCCCAGTCTTTCGTCTGCAAGAATGCGACGAGCTCCAGAAGCGTTTTTTCCGATTCGGCGTAGAAAAGCGCGGCCCCCTCGCTGTGCGCTACTTGCCAACTATCGCCACGGCCGGGCAAGTCCGCGAGTTCCGCCTCCAGGTCGATCATCCCCGCCGTCGCCACGACCCCGTGGTCCGAGAACAGGAGAAGGTTCGTCTGCGACCAATCATCGCGCTCCGACTGAAATTTCTGCCAGAACGCGCCGAACAGCCTGTCCACTCCCTCCAGGGCTTGGCGGTGAACGGCCCCGGCGGCGCCCTCTTGGTGCTGCGTGCTGTCCGGCTCGCTCAGATGTATGACGAGCACAGCCGGTTCAAGCTTGGGAATCACGTAATCGAGCGCCAAATCCAGCACCCACGCGCAGCGATCCAGATCCGGTTCGCCCCCCGCGGGGATTTCCCTGACCTCTTCAATCGTTTCCCGCTCCTCAGCGGGATACGCCGCAACCGGATGGATCAAACGCGCGGCGCGGCCCGCGTTCCAGAGCCAGGCGGAACCGCTCGATGCCGCACTTATAATTGCGCCGCCTCCCACCCGCTCGAAAAAGGTGTCCCGCAAGAGCAGACACCCGCCCATGGCGCGCTCCCAGGCGAGGAGATTCTCGTGTCTTCCCGTCGTAATGGTTTCGCCCAACTCACGCGAGAAGAGCGAATTGCCCGGAAGACCGTGCTTTTCGGGGTAGACGCCGGTGGCGAGGCTCGATACGCAAACCCGGGTCGAGGTGGGAAACGTGCTGTGGTGATTCCGGAACCACGCGCCCCGTTCCGCCGCCGCCAGGAGATTCGGCGTGCTCTGCTCGCTCAGGGCGTCGGCGCGCAGGCCGTCGAACTGAATCGCGATGACGCGAGGCGAGGCCATCGGCTCTCCATTCCGAAAAAAAGCGGCGGGGGATTCCGCCCCCGCCGCACGTAAAGATCAGCCTGTGATCAGCTGACCTGCTCCGACGCCTGCATGGCTTCTTCGAACTGCGCGGGCGTCAGGGGGTCGCCCACGCCGATCATCGAATCGCGCGTCACGAGCTGGAAGAGCTGCGCCTCCGTCCAGTCCTCGGTTCCCGCCGGACGCTGGGGGATGATGAGATAGCGGCAGTCCGCGTTCGAGTCGATGACGATGAGTTCCACGTCGTCGGGCGCATCGAAGCCCATGTCCTTGAGCGTTCCCCTCGGGTCCGTCACGGCCTTCGAGCGATAGGGGAAACTCTTGTACCAGGTGGGGGGCTGTCCGAGGATCTGCCTCGGGTAGCACGAACACAGCGTGCACACCACCATGTAGCGGGTCGTGTCGGTATTCTCGAGGGCCACCACGCGATTGATGCCCGTGGTGTCGACGCCCACCTCGCCGCAGGCGGCGTCCGCGTCCGCCAGGAGCCTTTCCTTGAAACCCTCATCCACCCAGGCGCGCGCGATGATGCGCGAACCGATGGCGGGACTTTGGCCGTAGATCTCCTCCACCGCGCGCCGCATCTCATCGGTCGTGAGAATGCCCTTCTCGCGGAGGATGCCCAACAGAGCCATAACGCGCACTTGATAGTAATCCAGATCGTGCTCGACCTGGGCCACGGCTCCTTCGCGGTAGGCGTCGTCGGACTGCATCCGCGCGTTGTGCGCTCCCGGATCCTGACTGTAGGTGTGGGGATGGTCGCCGTGGTGGTGTACATGTCCGCCGTGGTGGTGATCGTGTGAGTGTGCCATGGTGTGCTCCTCGTTCACGGGAGAGCCTGAGAATTCGCCTAGACCGGCTCCAGCCAATGCTCATAAATTTCGATATAGAGTTTGTCCTGTTTTTTCCCCGCCTCGTGATCCCACAGATCGTTGATGTCGAACTCCACCCAGTAGAGTTCCCTGAGCGGCAGTCCATCTCCGCCGTAGGCGAGATTCTCGGGGTTTTCGTATTTGCCGAAATAGCGGTTGACGACGCCCGTCTTACCCTTCACGAAATACGTCGTTCTATGATGACCGTCGGGGTACATCTCCTTGACGCGCACTCTGTCGCCTATACGAAACTGGGTTTCCTCCATCGGAACATCCCCTTTGCTGTTGAATCGACTTGAACTGTATTACTTACCTGAATTTTACACCGGGGAGACTCTTTGTCCAGTGCTTAAATTGCAAGTTTGTACACGCGCCTGGCGTTGGTCGTGAGGATCATCTCCTGCTCCGCTTCCGGGAGGCGGCTCAGGCCCGGAATATCCCGCGCGGGCTGGTGATAACCCATGTCCGCCGGATAATCCGTGCCGTATAGAATCCGCTCCGCTCCCAGCGTCTTGGCCGCGAACTCGAAGCAATCCGCGTTGTGGATGATGGTGTCGTAGTAGAAGCGGCCGAAATACTGTTCAGGGTCCTTGGCGCCGTGGACTTTGGGCTCTCTGCGCTCGCCGTAGCCGTGCTGCCAGCGGCCCCGGATCCAGGGCACGTAGCCGCCCACATGGGAGAGATAGAATTTCAGTTCCGGGAACCTGTCCATCACGCCGCCGAAAATGAGGCACGCCATCGCAACCGTGGTGTCGAGCGGATTGCCGATGAAGTTCCTCAGGTAGAAATCCTTTAAGCGGTCGTCCCCGCCCAGCACGTTCGTGGGATGCACGAACACGGGCATTTCGAGCGCTTGGGCCTTCGCCCAGAAAACGTCCAGACCCGGATCGTCCAGGTTCTTGCCCGCCACGTTCGAGGCGATCATCACGCCGATGTGGCCGTTCGCACCCGCGCGTTCGAGTTCCGCCGCCGCGGCTTCGGGCGCCTGGAGGGGAACGGTGGCCATGCAGGAGAACCTGTCGGGATACTCCCTGGCCAGCGCGCTCAGGCCGTCGTTCAGCGAGGCGGCCAGTTCCCTGTTCGCTTCCGCCTCAAGCGTATAGAGCGTCATGGCGGGGCCGATGGAGAGCACCTGATGCGCAACGCCCATGCGCTCCATGTCGGCGAAGCGCGGTTCAAGCTCATAATAAAGAGGCGTGAGCTTGTTCCTGAGTTCCGAGTCGCGCCCCAGAACCTTTCCGCGCGTGATGAGCCATTCGCCCTGCCCGTCTGCTTCTATCGACGCCGTACGGCCGAAGCGGCCCGCGCGCACGTCCGCGATGAACTGCCCGGGATAGATATGGGTATGGGGATCGATCGCCGTCATCTTCATCTCTATCTATGCTATCTATGAAGTAAGGAGGCCCTCCCGGGCCCCCTTACCGAAAATTTCGAGCGTTTCGTCCTCGAAGCCTTCTACACGTCCAGCTTGTAGAGCTTCTTCACGTTCCCGTAGAGCATCTGTTCCTGCTCTTCCGCCGAGAACCGCGAAAGCCCCGGAATCTCCTTGGCCCCGGCCAGATACCCCATGTCGAAGGGATAATCCGTGCCGTAGAGAATCCGGTCCACGCCGAGCGTCTTCACGGCGAACTCGAACGAATCCGCGTTGTGGATGATGGTGTCGTAATAAATCTTGCCGAAATACTGCTCAGGATCCTTAGCACCATGCACCTTGGGTTCCCTGCGCTCGCCGTAGCCGTGCTGCCAGCGGCCCCGGATCCAGGGCACGAAGCCGCCCACGTGCGAGACCAGGAACTTGATGCTCGGGAAGCGGTCGAACACGCCGCCGAAGATGAGGCAGGCGATGGATATCGTCGTGTCGAGCGGGTTGCCGATGAAGTTTCTCAGGTAATAGTCCCTGAGCCTGTCGTTGACGCCCATGACGTCCACCGGGTGAATGAAGATCGGCACATCGTGCTCACAGGCCTTCGCCCAGACGGCGTCGAGCGCGGGGTCGTCCAGGTTCTTCCCCGCGACGTTCGAGCCGATCTGGCAACCCAGGTGGCCGTTTTTCACCGCGCGGTCGAGTTCAGCCGCCGCGGCTTCGGGGTCCTGGAGCGGAATCTGCGCCATGCACAGGAAGCGATCGGGGTGTTCTTTCGTGAGCGCGGTGAGCGCGTCGTTCAGCGATGCGGAGAGTTCCCTGTTAAGCCCCGCGTCGAGCGCGTAGTGCGTCATGGGCGGAACGACGGAGAGTATCTGGATGTCCACGTTCTGGTTGTTCGCCATGTCGCTCAGGCGCATCTCGACGTCGTAGGTTTCCTTCGGCAGCGGGTTCTTGTGAATCCGCTCCTCACCGAGGACGGTGTTTTTCGTAACGAGCAGTTCCCACGGGTCGCCCGCTTCGATGGTGACGGCGTCGCCGAAACGGCCCTGGCGTACGTCTTCGATGAAACTCTCGGGTGCGATGTGGGCATGGGGGTCGATGATCACCTGGACTTCTCCTTATCGGTGCGTGAATGAGGAAAACCTGATTTCAGAAAATAGATGTTCGGAAATTTCGAGGGGCGATTATGCACACTTTGCCGCCGCCGCGCCAGAGCGCGAGGCATCGCGGTGTCAAAACGCCTTGTCGATCACGATGCGCACGTTCTTCTGCCCAACTCTTACCGGTTGAACCGTGCGGCCTTCCAAATCGCCCCCGCTCACAGGACCCGCCGATCCGTCCGCGTCCAGGCGCGCCGAAAGCGTTACCACCCCCTCGAAGGGGACGCCGGGAATCATCACGTTTCGCTTCGATATCTCGAACGCCAGCGGGAAGCGGGGGTTCGCCACGCGCACGACCGCCAGCGGGGGGCCTCCGCCGCCCTTGCGCGCGATCAAGAACAAGACGGGCTTGCCTTCGGCCTTCACCCGCAAGGCGGGGGCGACCTCGATGACGCCCGAGATCACCTCTTCCGCCCCTTGCGTCCGTGCAGGCCTTTGCGCGGCTTCGCCTTTCGCTTCCTGCGAGAGAACGATCTCCACGTCACGCGCACCCACCTGCACAGGCCCACGCGCGCCGCCGAAAATATCGCCCGGCTGCGTACCGACCTTTCCGTCTCCATCGAGCTTGGCGATGAGGCTGACCTCGCCTGCGAACGCCACCCCCTGGAGCATTACGTTTCGCTCGCTCATGGTGAACTCCAGGGGAAAACTGGGGTTCAGGATACGCATGACCGCCAGGGGCGGGCCCGGCTGTTTTCCGCGTGCAATGATGAAAATCGCCGCTTTCCTCTTCGCTTTTTCCGCAAGGGCGGGCGCGACTCGGACTACGCCGCGAATCGTCCTGACGCTCCCGGTCGATGGCTTTGCCTCAGGAGACGGGGCGGGTTTTGGGGGAGATTTTTTCGCCACTTCCGGCGGAGGCGCGGTTCCGATCCGGTCGATCACCACGTCCACGTTCTTCGCGCCCACGGCGACCAGGCCTGCCGCCCTCCCCTCGAAATCTCCCCTGACCAGCGGCCCCGGAACGCCATCCGCATCGAGGCGGGCGCGCACGCGGACGCGGCCTGCGAACTTCCGCCCGCGAATCATCACGTCGTCTTTTGTGATGACGTATTTATAGGGAAACCGCGTTTCCACCAGACGTTGCACGGCCAGCGGCGGTCCACCTTCCTCGCGCTCTACGATGATGAAGAGCGTGCGCGTGCGCCACGCCTTTACGGGCAGCTTGCTGCTCATCCGAATGATTCCCGAAACGGATTCTTTCGGCGGGCCGAGTTCAGGCAAGAGATCGCAACCGCCCAGAATCAGAGAGAGACAAACCACCGTGAGAGCGGCGCAAGAATTTTTGAATATGCGCTTCATGGGCTTTCCCGTGGTGAATTCGCCCGCAGAAAGGCTTCCACTTCGCTCAGGCGGGGAAGCGCGGTCCTTCCCCCGAGGGCGGTGCAGTTCATCGCGGCGACCGCGTTTGCGAAGCGCAACGTATCCTCAAGGCCCATCTTGCGCAATACGCCGTACAGGAATCCGCCATGAAACGCATCGCCCGCCCCCGTGGTGTCGAGAACATCCACGTGAAAGCCCGGCGATTCGTAAAACCGCGCTCCGTCGTATGCGAGCGCGCCGCGCGCGCCCAGTGTGACGCCCACCACCTCAGGCCCCATCGCATGGAGCCGGCGCAGGGCTTCGCGATGATCGGAAACCCCGGTGAGGAGAGCGGGAAAATCCTCCGCCGCCACCAGGTAATCCGTTAAGCCGATTAAATCCTCGATTCCCTCGGGCGCGCGCTCGGCATCCAGGAACACGGGCGCGCCCTCCTCGCGCGCCCACCGCGCGGCTGCGATTTCCGCCTCAATGTAGTGGCCATCGAGATGCAGTGCGCGGCCCGCGCGAACGATCTCCTCGCCCACGTCTTCGGGAGCCAGGGAGACCTCACGCCGCCACAGAATCGTCCGCGCTCCTTTCTCCTCCTCCTCGCCTTCTTGCTGCACGATGATGAGGGCGAACTGGCTCGCGCGTCCTCGCTGCATGACGACGCCGTCCACGTTCACACCCTCGGCTTCCAAGCTCGAAAGAGAGAACGCGCCCGCCTCATCGTCACCCACCACGCCGATGTAGGCAACATTCAGACCCAGGCGCGCCAGCGCCGCCATGGCCGTCGCCGCCTGGCCGCCGCCTTCGCGCGCTATCTCCAGAATGCCGCTTTTGGTATTCTGTTTCGGGTATTCGCGCACCACGCAGAACTGATCGGCCGAATTGAGGCCGATTCCCACGGCGTCGAATTTTTTCTGCGGCATGAAAGGAAGGTTCCGCTTCAGATGAATTCAAGCAGGCGAACGCCTTCGGTGTCTGCGGCTTCGAGTGCTGTGCGCTCGACATCCGTGGGTTCGGGCGTGACGGGCGCGGACTCCAAATCCCCCAGATCGAACCCCGTGGCCGCGCGCAAGTCATCCGGCGCGACGCCCTGGTGAATCGATTTCACCCGCAGGCGGCCCTCCGCCTTTTCAAAAATACATAAAGGGGTCACCACCGCAACCACGTTGCCTGAAGCTGTTACGAAGTCGCAGCATTCGGGAAAGCTCTTCGCGTCGTGAATCGTCCGCCACAGCACGGTTCGCCTGGCCGTGGGCAGAATGTGCGCGCTGCCCGCGCCGCCCGGCAGACGCACCTTGGGCGCAGCAGGGTCCCCGATGAAGGAGAGGTTCACCTCGCCGCGAGCGTCGATTTGCGCGCCTCCCAGAAACGCGAGGCCGAGCTTGCCCCGGGCGGAGAGGTCGAAGATTTCCGTGAGGGTGAAATACGAAAGCGCGCCCTCCATGAGCTGCCGCGCCACTGTGGAGCCGGGAAGATAAGAGGGTTTGGGGTCCACGCCGCCCGGTACGTTCAGGTAGGTCAGGTTCGGCGCATGGGTGTTCCGCGCCATGACGATCGCTGCCATCGGCAACGCAGAAGCCACGCCGTGGAACACGAGTTCCCCGTCGCGAATGAATCTCGACAAAAAAATCGCCATCCTGTCCGCGGCGGCGCGCACTTCCCCGGATACGCCTTCGCACAAGGCGACGCTCATGCAACGTCCCCGGAGACCGCCGCGCATCCCGCGTAATCGCGCTCCTCCCAGGAATCCAGATGAGCGCGCAGGGATTCCGCACGGGACGCCGAATCGAGATACGCTTTCACCGCGTCCTCGTCGATATCATAAAGCGGATGACAACCCCCGGGCCGGGCTCCCCCCGGCGCGTGCACTACCGCCCCCACCATGAAGGCGGGAACCGCCGTTCTGTCGGGTTTTTCGACGAAAAACGCGGTCTCCTCGATGCGCTCCGCCGTGAGAATCACCGACTCGGCCGCCCGGGACATCAGCACGTCCTCGAACGCGCCGCCCTCTATCCGCGCGTTCCCCTCCGCATCGGCGTACGTCACATGGAGAATCGCGAACCTGGGCCTGATTTTGGAAACCATATAGACCGACTCGCCCGTGTAGGGATCCTTGATCTGCCGGAAACCCGTATGCGCCGCCACGTCGCTCCCGTCCAGACCCGCCACGGGCTGGCTCGGTAAGCCATGCGCAGAGGCCCTGAGACCCGCGATGACCGTGGAGCAGGCGTGCTCCACCACCTGCACGCGGCCTTCCTCTACGCTGCGGCGGTAGGAGGGCGCCAAGCCGAAGAGGTTCTCGAATCCCACGTAGCCCGTCTGCGTCTGGGCCACGGCCCCCGCCGCGCACAGCAAGTCGACGTCATAGGCGCCGGCCGTCTTCACGAGACGCAAATTCTCCCGCCGCTGGCGGGCGAGTTCCCGGACGAAGGCGGCGGGAATTCTCGTGAGCGCGTTTCCGCCCAGGGCGAGCAAATCCCCATCCTGCACCAGGGCCGCCGCTTCTGTGAGAGACATGATTTTGCCTGCCATTGATTCTTCCTCATCGGGATTACCAGAGTTCTGATTATCCCCCAGAGACGCTTCTCCCTCAAGGCGGACGAGCCGACGCGTCGTCAGGTTCACGTATAAAGGCTTGAATTTTTTGAAAAATTCCGATTTTTCGCATTTGACAAGATCATCCATCTTTTCTAGGCTTGTGAGTAATTCCAGGGCGATGGAGAGCCTCACCGCCCGTGGGCTCGTGAAATCGCCCGGAAAAGACCGCTCGGTCCGCCCATCCGGGGTGAGCATGAATCCCCAAAAAAATACGCCACCGCCAGAAGGCCCGATTGCGCCTTCAGAGGCCATCGACTTCGCCGATCTGCCCTGGGGCAGCGATATGTCCGCGGGAAACCCCGATACCTGGGAAATTCTGGAGACGGCGCGTACGCCAGAGGCAGACCACCTCGAGGATCAGGAAACCGCCTCGGGGGCTTCCGATGATTCCGAGCGATTCAACGTCAAAATCGACGTCTTCGAAGGACCGCTCGAACTGCTGCTCCACCTGGTGCGTGAGCACAAGCTGGACATCCACGATATTCCTGTCGCATTCATCACGGATCAATACCTGAAATACGTAGAACTGCTCAAAAAGCTGAACATCAACCTGGCGTCGGAATACCTTGTCATGGCCTCCTACCTGGTCTACATCAAGAGCAGAACGCTTCTGCCCCGGACTGAGAACGACGCGGAAGAGGAAGACCCCGAAGTCCTGCGCCAGGAACTCCAGCGTCAACTCATCGAGTACCAGAAATTCAAAAAAATCAGCCAGGTGTTCCGCAACGCCGAAGAGGAGCAATCCTGGCTCTATACGCGTGGCGCCGACCCTCTCCTGCTGGAAGATGACGAGGAAGAAGAGCCCAAACTGCAAGTGACGATGTTCGACCTCATCAGCGCCATGCAGCACCTCATCGAATCCATCGGGGAAGAGGGCGTTCACCTCGTGGACATCGATGAACTCGAAGTCGCCGACATGAGAACCAGGCTGCTGGATACCCTCGAGGACGCAGGCGGGGACGGAGTGCTCTTCCACTCGTTGTTCCAGACGAGGCGCGTACTCGAAGTGGTGGCGATATTCCTGGCGCTCCTGGAACTCATCAAGGGAAATCTCGTCGTGGCGCAACAGGCGTCCAATTTCGGTGAAATCCGAATTACAAAGGCGGTGCGTGATGAATGACCCACAACCGGAAAATCAGGAAACAGCGCGGGTGGAAACTGGAGTTCCCTACGAACTCGCCGAAGATGAGGCGCCATCCCCGGACGCCGCGGCAAAGGCTCTGGCGGAGCATCAGATGGAAGCCATGGAGGAGCCTCGCCAGCAGACGCTCTTCGAGATCGATGAGTCGCAAGAGCACATCGAGATGGCCGAAAATGCGTCCGAAGATGATGAAGCCGGAGAATTCGACAAGGACGCGCCTCTCGTCATGGATCTGGACGAGACGAAAAAAATCATCGAATCCATCCTCTTCGTCGCGAGCGAGCCGCTCAGGCCCCGGGATATCTCTTTTCTGTTCAAGGGCGTCTCCAACGTGAACGCCAAGGTCGTCCGAAAACTCCTGGGCGAACTGGTCGAGGAATACGGGGACAAAACCCTGCAGATCATCGAAGTGGCCGAGGGCTTCCGCCTGTGCACACGCGCGGAATTCTCCCCCTGGGTCAAGCGATTCCTTAAGACGGCGAAAAAAACCAAACTATCCCAGGCGGCGCTCGAAACCCTGGCCATCCTGGCCTACAAGCAGCCCATGACCAAAGCGGAGATCGAAGAGGTCCGGCGGGTGGATTGCGGCGGCGTGCTGCACACCCTGCTCGAGCGCGGCCTCATCCGCATCCTGGGACGGCGCGACGTCGTGGGCCGGCCCATCGTCTACGGCACCACGCCACTGTTCCTGGAGCATTTCGGCTTCAAGAGCCTCTCGGATATGCCGAAGCCCGAGGAGTTCGAAATGACAGAGCGACTCGACTGGGGGCCGGCGGAAGGCCAGGAAGAGATAGTCGCGCTCGAAGCCGAGGCTGAGACGCCGCCTTCGAACGGTCATGCAAACGGTCACTCGAACGGTCACACCAATGGCCACGCAAACGGCCAGGCGGACAAAGACCCCGAAAAGAAGGCGGAGACCACCTCCTGACGAAACCCCCGAAACTCTGCTACAACAAAAAGGAGGAGAGCCCGGGCTTTCCTCCTTTTTGTTTTTCTGCGCGCGGCGGGAGCCGACCCATTTCATAGGGATTGAAAATGCGTTTTGGAATCATGGCGACAGGAGGCGTGGGCGGTTACTTCGGCGCCATGCTGGCGAGGGGCGGCAAGGACGTCGCATTCATCGCGCGCGGCGCGCACCTCGAAGCCATACGAAAAGACGGGCTTCGCGTAGAGAGCGTCGTTCCCGGAAATTTCGGCGTGCGGGAAGGAATTTTTACGGATTCCCCCGAGGAGGCGGGTGTTTGCGACGTCATCCTCTACTGCGTGAAAACGACGGCGAACGACACCGCCATTCCCGCCATTGCGCCCATGGTCGGCGCAGGCACCGTGATCGTGAACCTGCAAAACGGCGTGGAGGGCGAGGAGAAACTGGCGGCCGTCTACGGTGCGGAGCGGGTGATGGGCGGAGCCGCCTACATATTCACCTCCATCGCGGGGCCGGGCCTCATCCGGCAAATCGGGGGGCCGAGGCGGCTGGTTTTCGGTGAGATGAGCGGCGGCGTGAGCGGGCGCGGCGATGCGATACTGGCCGAACTGAAAGACGCTGAGATCAACGCGGAATACTCCGGAGACATCGAGGCAGAGCTTTGGACGAAGTTCATCTTCATCTGCTCGGTCGGCGGTATGACGGCGCTCACGCGCTCTTCCATCGGCGAGATCATGGCCTATGAGGGCACGAGGAACATGATGCGCGAGACGATGCGCGAGGTCTACCTCGTCGGCCGGGCGAAGGGCGTGAACCTTCCCGACGGCGCGGATGAGGGCCGTTACCGCTTTATCGACGAGCAAAACCCGGCCAGCAAGGGCAGCCTATGCCATGACCTCGAAGCGGGCAGGCGCCTCGAGATCGATGCGCTGTGCGGAACGGTCTCTCGCATCGGGGCGGAGGTGGGCATCGAGACGCCGTGCAACGATTTCATCTACCGCACCCTGAAACTCGCCGACCTTCAAATCGCGGGCGAGGTGAAGCCCGCAACATGAGCGCGCCGCTCGCTCATATTTCACCATCAGCCGTGACGTGATAGTCTTCCCGGAATCCAAGTTTCATCCACGCCAACAAACGGAGACGCGATTTCGATGGCACGAAAATACTGGCTCATGAAGAGCGAACCGGACGCATACTCGTTCGACGATCTGATGGCGGAACCCGAGCAAACCGCCTGTTGGGACGGCATCCGAAACTACCAGGCCAGAAATTTTATGATGGAGATGAAGGTGGGCGACTTCGTTCTCTTCTATCACTCGAACGCGAAGCCGCCCCACGTGGCGGGCACCGCCCGGGTGGCGAAAGAGGCGTATCCCGATCACACCCAATACGATGCGAAATCCAAATACTACGACCCGAAAGCCCCCGCCGACGCCCCGCGCTGGCAGATGGTGGATTTACAGGCGATGGAAAAGCTCCCCCGGCCCGTCTCGTTGAACGAACTGAAAGAGAATCCCAAGCTCGCCGAGATGCGCGTCACCCAGCGAGGCCAGCGGCTGAGCGTTCAGCCCGTGACCAGAAAGGAATTCGACGAAGTGCTGCGAATGGCGAAGAAGTAACCATTCGCAGTGCGGAGAACCGGCGTCTCTAACTCGCCAGGCGTTGTTTCATCGCCTCGAAGTCCGCCTCGTAGAAGAACTCCTTCTCTCCGAAGGCCGGCTTGAGGCCGGTGAGCCAGGTGGCGGTTTCGTCGTACTCGGCGAAGAAGACGCGGCCCAGCCACTCGGGGTTTCTCGCCTGGAGGAACTGAAGCGCGATGATGCGCTCGCCGTGGACTTCCTCGATGCCCAATACCTGCACCTTGCCGGGCGCAGCGCTCATCGAGGGCCCCCGCGCGGTGCGCGCCAGACCGGACACCTGGGAGTACGCCTTCCGGTAGATCGCGTGGGCTTCCACCAGGGGCAGTTCGAAATAGCGCTTGGCGCCCGTGTCCCTTTCGACGAACATGTAATAGGGTATCAGGCCCAGCCGCACCTGCTCCTTCCACATGCGCGCCCACATATCCGCGTCGTCGTTGATATGTTTGAGAAGCGGCGCCTGCGTCCGGATGACGGCGCCCGTATCCCGCACCCTTCGGATCGCCTCGCGCGCCGTCGGGGTCTGGACCTCACGCTCGTGGTTGAAGTGCGCCATGATGGCGATGTGCTTGCCGCCCTCCACCAGCTTCTCGAACAGGCGAAGCGCGTCGTCCGCATCGGCGTCCGAGGTGAAGCGGTACGGCCAGAAGGTGAGCGCCTTCGTACCGATGCGGATGTCGCGGATGTGCGCGAAGCGCGAATCATCCAGCAGGGGCAGCATATAGTTCTCGAGCGCCTTCGTCTTCATGATCATGGGATCGCCGCCGGTGAAGAGGACGTCCGTCACCTCCTTATGCTCGGCGAGGTACCTGTGCAGGATGTCCGCATCCGTGGAGATGAAGCGAAGCTCCTTGTCCCCCACGAACTGCGCCCAGCGGAAACAGAAGGTGCAGTAGGCGTGGCACGTCTGTCCCTGGCCGGGGAAGAAGAGCACCGTCTCATGGTATTTGTGCTGCATGCCTTCCACGTGCTCTTCGTCGAGGGTGGGCACGTTCAGCGTCTGCTGCCCGGCGGGATGCGGGTTCAGGCCGGCCCTGATCTCGTGGATCGCCGCATTGAGCTGCTCCTTGGGCGCGTCCCGCCTCAGGAGGTCCGCCACACAATCGAAATCCTCTTTCGAGATCATCCCCTCTTGGGGAAAAGAGAGCTGGAACAAGGGATCCTCGGGCACGTTGTCCCAATCGATGAGGTTCTCCACCATGTAGCGGTTCGTGCGGAAGGGCAGCACGTGTCCCACCACCTTCATGCTGAAGCGGATGTCGTCGGGCAGGCTCTGCAGCTCGGGAACTTTGTCAATTTGCTGGACCACAATCGGCTTGTAGCGTGGCGGGTCGATAGACAACAGGTTCTGGCCGTTCGGACCGCCGTTTTGGGTTTTAGCCGTCCCCGTCTCAGCGGGGTTTTCTGAAGAAGACATGTTCATTATCTGGCCCTCCAGGCAGTGTCCAACGAAACTCAATCCAGAATTCGAAACTTCCTCGTTTTGTTTATCTCAATAAATCACTTTCCCCCGATGCCATGCCCTAATCAATGCACCGGATACATTCTTCTCTATCATAAATGATACCCCCATCTTTGAAAACATGCCACAAAATACGCTCCGTCTTCTTTTGGGAAAACCGGAATTTTCTGAAAAAAATGAAAGTGGGCGAAAAAAGGAGAGGAAAAGTCCCCGCCTACGCAATCCGCGCCGTATGGGCAGGGCTTAATGCCTCCTCGATGACTCTAGTGGGGCATGTGGGCGGGGTTCCAGAACTCGCCCGTGCGGATCGTGTGGGCCTGCTTGTCACCGCCCGGGTCCCAGCTATCCTCGTTCTTGCGCGCCTGTTCCTCGAAATCATACTCGACGCGGTGGATTTCCCCTTCCCAATTCCCGCCTCCCTGGTATTCGAGGAGGACGTAGGCGGGGCGGTTGTCCCCGTCCCAGTTCACGGCGGCGGAGGCGGCGCACACCAAGGTCTGGTTCCCGACCTGGCGGATATACGGGCCGTGACACTGCCCGAAGGCCACGACTTCAGACTTCTCCCCCGCGAGTCGCTCGATGATCTCATCGTCGGTAAGCCTGAGCGGGAGCGCGCCCTCGTCGTTCCCCGGCGAGCCGTGGAAGATGCGTAGGTCGTGCCCGGGTTCGGGCGTAAGCGTCATTTCGCGGGGCAGCCCCCGAAGCCAGTCGAGCTGATCTTCGCTCAGATGCTCGCGCGTCAGGAGCGAACTATCGTTCCTGGCGGGAAAATCGTTTTCTCCCTCATCCACGTGGTCGATGACCCAGCGATCGAAATTCCCCAGTATGGGCAGGCAGTTTTTCCTCGAACGCAGGCGATCCACCACCTCGCCCGGCTCGGGCCCGCCCATCACGTGATCGCCGGGAACGATCTCCCAGTGCACGTCGTGCTTGTCGACTTCCGCCAGAACGGCGTCCAGAGGTGCGAGTTGGGCATGGATGTCGGAATAAAGCGCCAGTCTCATTTTCTTTCTCCATAATTGATGACGTATGAATATCGGTATATGCCGATGAGCGCGCTAGTGTAGCAATCTCCTGCTGGACTCCGCCAACGCCTCCATCGTCTCTCTCAGGCGGGGGTAGAGCAGCTTCCCGTTTTTCTTCACGGGCTTTCCGGCCACGAACACCGTATCCACGTTGGCGAAAGAGGCCTGGAAAACGACCGTTTCGAGCGGATCGTTCACGGGATAGAGGTTCAGGTCGGTCTTCCTGATCAGGATGACGTCCGCCTGTTTACCGGCCTTGAGCGTGCCCGCCTTGTATCCGAGCCCCAGAGCGTTGGCGCCGTCTATCGTCGCCCATTCCAGCGCGCGCCGCGCGGGAATCGCGACCTGCGCCGGGGAGGTTCTCCCGTCGAGTATCTTCTGGTTCTTCTGCGCGCGGGCGAACTGAAGCCCCACCCGCATCATGGTGAACATGTCGCCGCTGACGTTCGATTCCACGTCGATCCCCAGCGTCGGCCTGCCGCCCAGGGCGAGAACCCGGCCGATGACGGGCTCGCCGTGGCCCATCTGCATCTCCACCTCGGGGCAGGAGGTGACCGAGCAGCCCGAATCGATGAGGATTCTCAATTCCTCCTCGCTCAACTGGTTCGCGTGCACGGCGTTGAAATCGGACCCCAGAAGCCCCTCCCGCGCCAAATCCCTGATGCCGTCGGGCGTCACCCGGTTGAACCCGCCGCCGATGTGCGCGCTCCAGAGCAAATCGTACTCGCGGGCCAGGCAAATGTCGTGCACGCACATATCGAGCGTGGAGAGATCGGGGCCTCTCGTGGCCAGGGCCAGTTTGATGAGCCCGCCGTCTGAAGCCAGCCGTCCCGCCCGCAGGCGTTTTACCTCTTCGGGAGGGTGCGGCCTGTGGCTGAGCGGCAACTCGCCCTCCGCAATCCTGGGCTTGGGCGTTCCGTGGCCGAAAACAGCGCGGACCCCCGCCTCCTCCAGGCCGTCGAGGCCCGCATCGGTGTGCTCGGGCGTGGGGTTGTTGTGGCACCAGTCGAACAGCGTCGTGACGCCGCCGTTTAGCTGGTTGAGCGCGCCGAGGAGGTTCGCGAAGTAAATATCCTCGGGCCCGAACCTTGGGCCGAAACCCTCGTGCATCTGACGGATATACTCCGCCAGCGACCAATCGCCCGCCACTCCGCGGATACCCGTCTGCCATGTATGCTGATGGGCGTTCACGAAACCCGGCATGACGATGAAATCGCTCGCATCCACCTCCTCGGCCCCGGGTGCATGGATGTTTCGGCCGACTTCTTTTATTTCATCGTCCTCAATGAGCAGGTCGCCGCCTTCGACCTCGCCGAGTACGGGGTCGAGCGTGAGAATGCTCCCCCCGCGCAGGAGCGTTCCCCCCACTAGAGAGACCCTCCCACAGGGGGCGCGTACTCTCGGAGCGCATCTTCTTTCCATTCCAGCCCGAGCCCGGGTTTGTCGGTGAGAACCAGATTGCCGTCCCTGAATTCCATCGGCTCCTTGATGATGCACTCCCACCAGGGCATGTTCTCGCACCAGACGCCGTGGGGCTCTGCGCTCAGAAGATGCGCCGATACCTCGTGGAACAGATGCGGGGTCACCGGCTTTTCGAACTCTTTCGCCAGCGCCGCCGCGCGGCGCCAGCCCGTGACGCCGGAGCAGCGCTCGAGGTCGGGCATGAGAATATCGGCCGCGCCCGCGACGAGCAGGTGGCGCATACCGCGCGGGTTGTAGTTCGTCTCACCGGTGCAGATGGGGATATTGCTGGCCTCCGCGACCTCGGCGCATCCCCTGATGTCTTCATGATCGACCGGCTCCTCCACCCAGTAAAGGCCGAAGGGCTCGAACGCCCTGCACGCCTGTTTGGCGGTTTCCACGTCCCAGGCCTGGTTGGCGTCCACCATCAGCGCGACATCACCGCCAATCGCCTCGCGCACCGCGCGGATTCGCTCGACGTCGTCATCCACTTTGCCTCCCACGCGGAGTTTCATGGCCTTGAAGCCGCGCGCCTTGAGCGCCGCGGCCTCTTCCACGAGTTCGTCTATCGTCAGGTTGAGCCAGAGCCCTTCGCTCGCGTAGCAGGGAATCTCGCGCTTATCGCCGCCCAGGTACTTCCAGAGCGGCTGGCCCGCCGCCTGGGCCGCCAGATCCCAACAGGCGGTGTCGAGTGCTGACATCGCCAGGGCGCTGATGCCGTCGCGGCCCACGAAGCTCACCGCCTTGCGCATCGCCTCCCAGTTCGTCTCGGCTTCCGCCGGGTCCTTGCCCAGCAGATTGGCGAACAGATCGCGCACCATCGCTATCATCGCGCGGGTGCGCTCGGGCCCGAAGGCGAAACACCAGCCGTGGCCCTTGAGGCCCTCCTTCGTGCGGAGAGTGACGCAGCAGGTGTCGACGGCGTGCACCTCGAACGTGGCCACCTTGAGCGGCCGTTCCAGCGGCACGCAAACGTGCGCCGGCGTCATGCTGATGATGGTTTGAGAAGACGGCAAAACGGACCTCCTTCGCAAAGAGTGTGAGATGTCGCCCTGTCCTTCATGCGCTTTGCGCGACAGGTTACCCTGTTCGTTCCCGAATGGCTATAATCGCGTGGCTCGAAGTTTTCCGTGGAAACAGAGGGGGTAAACCCAGGATGGCCGCTATCCGGCTCCAGAAAATCATCGCCCAGGCGGGCCTCGCCTCGCGCCGGGAGGCGGAGCGCCTGATCGCGGAGGGCCGCGTTCAGGTGAACGGAGAGCGCGTGCTCACCCTCGGGGCCAAGGCAGACCCGCTGGCCGATTCTATCAAGGTGGACGGCAAGCTCATCACGAAAAAAGAACTTCCGGTCTATCTGGTGCTGAACAAACCCAAACATGTGCTCACCACCATGCGGGACGAAGAGGGCAAGGACAGGCCCACGGTGGCGGACTTGCTGCCCCAGGGCCTTCGGCGCGTATTCCCTGTCGGCAGGCTCGATTTCGACGTCGAGGGCGTGTTGCTCCTCACCAACGACGGCGAGATGGCGAACCGCCTCGCCCACCCGAGATACGGAATACCCCGCGTTTATGAAGCAAAAGTGAAGGGAACGCCCACCGACGCCGCCCTCGCCCGAATGGCGGATGGTTCATGGATGCGCGGGCGAGGCCGAAAGGCCCAGCCGGCCCAAGTGCGGATCATCCGCGGCAAGACGGAGAAAAACGCATGGCTCAGAATCGAACTCCGCGAGGGCAGACAGCACCAGGTCAAGAAAATGTGCGAAGCGGTGGGGCATCCCGTCATCAAACTCGTCCGGCGCGCATACGCAGGCGTCACGGCCAGGGGGCTTCCCGGCGCCAAGGTGAGGACCCTCACCCGCGATGAGGTCGAAAAACTGAAACTTATGACGAACATCCGTCCCGAGGCAGCAAAGCGCCCGCCATCCACGACGGGTTGGGCCAAGGCCAGGACGAAACCGAAACGCGCCGCACATAAAGGGTCTGCGAAACAGCAGACGAAACAAGCCGGGAAATCCGCTCGGCCATGAAACACACGCTCGATGAACGAACCAAGCAAAAGAAACCGGGAAGCTTCCTGTGTTATGATGCGGCAACACACGCGAGGAAAGTAAAAAGGCCGCTTAGACGATGAGCGCACCTGCTTCAAACAGATTAACGCTGGCGACCAAGATCACGCTGCTCCGGGTTTTCCTGATCCCCGTTTTCGTGATGTGTCTCGCCTACAAGAAGCCGGGGATCGCCCTGGTCGTCTTTATCATCGCGGGCGTGGCGGACGGCGTTGACGGCTATATCGCGAGACGGCGCGGCGAGATGACGGAGCTGGGCGCCATGCTCGACCCCATCGCGGACAAACTGCTCATGTTCACCGCATACATGATGATGGGGATTTCAGAACAAATCCCGATCTGGCTGGCTGTCTCAGTAGTAAGCCGGGATTTGCTGCTGTCGATCGGCTGCCTGATGTTGTTCATGTCTGTGGGCTTCCAGACGCCGTCTCCTTCCATGCTGGGGAAAACCACGACGACCGCCCAGATGGTCACCGCAGGCGCCGCACTCCTGGCGGCGGCGCTGGGAGCGGAGACGAATATCGTGCTGTTGTCCACCTACCTGATAACCTGCGCCCTGACGCTCGCCTCGGGGATCCATTATCTTTTCTTCGTGGGAACCCGGATGATATACGAGAAACCGGACGACGATCAGGCGGAGAATTCCACCCCTGCAACCAGAAACTGAGGCCAGGCTGACCGACATGGACAACCAACCCCAAATCCTCACTTGGAAGAGAATCTGGCTGATTCTCATTCTCATCGCCGCCATCTGGCTTTTGGTGAGCGCCCGGGCGGCGTTGGTCCCCCTGGCGGCTTCTTTCATCCTCGCCTATCTGCTCCAGCCCCTGGTCGATAAGCTGGAGAGGTGGAAAATACCGAGGCCCCTCGCCGTCCTGATCCCCCTGCTGGGCCTGGGCGTGGGCCTGTTCATCTTGTGGGTCAGCATATCGCCCGTTGTGCAGGAGCAGGTGAGGGCTTTCGCCAAGAAACTTCCCGACTACATCAACCTCACGCAATCCTGGCTCATCGCCACGCTCGATAGATTCGACCTTCCCCAGACGGCCGAACTCAAGAAATACTTCACCGAAAACCTCTCCTTGCTGGGTCAGTTTCCCGTTACCGCGTTCAGGTTTCTGCTGAGAACGACAAGCGGGCTTTTCTCCATCGCCATCGGCATGATCTATCTCGTCCTCATCCCCGTCATGACCTTCTACATCCTGAGGGACTGGAAAGAGTTGTGGGCGGGGTTTTTCGCCTACGTTCACCGCGACTACCGCATAGAAGTGGAGAAAAGGGTCTTCCGGCTCGACGAGCTGCTCGGCTCATTCATCAAGGGGCAGTTGCTGATCGCCTTCATCCTCTCCGCCTTGTACGTGCTGGGCTTCTTCATCGTGGACATGCCGCTGTGGCTGGTGATGGGCATCTTCACGGGTATCGCCTGCATGTTCCCCTACGTCGAATGGATTATCGCCCTGCCAGTTGCCCTGCTGCTCTCCGCACTCGCCCACCAGGACTGGCTCCACCCGCTGGCGACGCTGGCCGTATTCGGAATCATCTCGCCCGCTGCCGGCGTTTTCCTCGTTCCCCGCATCCTGGGCAACCGCATCGGGCTTCATCCCGTGGTGGTGCTCGCCTCCATCATGATAGGCGGCGAGTTGATGGGATTCGCGGGAATTCTCCTCGCCGTCCCGCTCGCGGCGGCCATCAAGGTGGGTCTGGAAGCCATTTCAGACTACTACCTGACGTAACTCTCCTAGACGCTTTTGCCCGATGCAGTGAGCCGCCGTATACGGGATTGTTGAAAAAGTCCCGAGGGAAGAAGTGATTTCTCCCGAAGGTTTGTAGGGACAGGCCCCCGTGCCTGTCCGAGGCCCCTGTGCCTGTCCTGCTATGGGGCTTCGACACTCCTCTCGTTGGTCAGGTTATCAATGTGTGTGTAGGGGCCGCATATATGCGGCCCTCCCAGTTCACGGCTTGCGGGTCGTATATATGCGACCCCTACAAACCAAACCCGATTGATGAGGCTTTTTCAACAACCCCTCCTCGCCCGGAATTGATCACCAGCGTCATTCCGGCGAATGCCGGAATCCAGAGCAGACGAGGATACCGAATCGCAGGACGGCCAGGAAAAACGATAAAGCGAAAAGACAAATACAAAAGCAAAGTCCCTGGATTCCGGCATGCGCCGGAATGACGATCAAAACCGCATCGCCTCTTGTAGGGACAGGTCGCGACCTGTCCCTACTGGATTCCGCAGCCCATCCTTCTTTAGTCGAGACTGACGCCGGAACGACGGCGGTAGTCAATTCCGAGCGAGGAGGGACTTGTTCAACAACCCCCTACTCGGGGACTTCCACGCCCCTGTCCACGGCGCGGGCCATCAGGAAGAGGAGGTCGGAGACGCGGTTCAGGTAGACGAGCAGGTCGGGGTTGTCGATGTAGCCCTCGTCTCGAAGCTTCACCGACCATCTCTCGCCCCGGCGGATGATGGTGAGCGCTATGTCCAGCGCGGCGCCGCAGGGCGAATCGCCGGAGATCACCCAGTCGGTGATCTGGATCTCCTTCTCATAGCGCGCCACCTGCGCATCGGCCCACGCGACCTGCTCTGCGCCCACGCGCTCTCCCAGCCTGCCGAGTTTGCCGCGCAGCGTCGCCAGGTCGCTGCTCACGAGGTAGAGGTCTTTCTGGACTTTGAGGATTTCAGGCTTCAGCCATTCGGGGGCCGTCGAGCGGGCGAGGCCGAGCGCGGCCTTCGCCTCGTCGAGCGCGCCGTAGGCCTGCACTTGGGGATGATACTTGGGAACCCTGTCCGCGAACCACAAATCGGTGTTCCCATCGTCTCCTCTTCGCGTGACGATGGACATCGGCTCACTCCTTCAAGCTAGAGTCTCTTGATGACGTCGGTGGCGACGGAGCGCGTCGTCCCGGTGCCGCCCAGGTCCGCCGTGCGGTTTCCCTCGGCCAGATGCGCACGAACCGCGCCGTCGAGCCGCTTCGACGCGCGCTCCTCCCCCAGGTAATCGAGCATCAATGCGGCGGAGATAAGCGCCGCCACCGGGTTGGCGATTCCCTTGCCCATGATGTCGGGCGCGGAGCCGTGTACGGGCTCGAACAGGCCGGGCGCGTCTCCCTTGGGATTCGTGTTGGCGCTCGCGGCGACCCCCAGCCCGCCGACGATGGCGGCGCCCAGGTCCGTCAGGATGTCGCCGAAGAGGTTCGTGGACACCACCACGTCGAAATGCTCTGGTCTTCTCACGAACTCCAAGGCGGCTGCGTCTACGAGATACTTCGCCGTCTCGACTCCCTTGTAGCGGGGCCTTGCGGCCACTTCCTCGAAAATCTCATCCCACATCACGAGCGTATGGCCCTGCGCGTTCGATTTGGTGATGTTGGTCACGTGTTTTTTCCGCTTGAGCGCCGCCTCGAACGCCGCCTCGATAATGCGCTCACAGCCCATGCGCGTGAAGAGCGTGATCTGGGCGGCCATTTGCGACGGATGCCCCTCGTAATGCCTGCCGCCGATGGGACTGTACTCCCCCTCGGTGTTCTCGCGGAAGAAGAGCATGTCGATGTCGCCCGGCTCATAACCGCGCAGCGGCGATTCCAGCCCCTCGTACAAGACGATGGGGCGCATGTTGACGTACAGGTC
Organism: Nitrospinota bacterium; assembly: GCA_026706735.1. Lineage (GTDB taxonomy): Bacteria > UBA8248 > UBA8248 > UBA8248 > UBA8248 > Bin107. The sequence continues at coordinate 27,611 of JAPOYD010000184.1, forward strand.
GAACCCCCTTCGCAACGGGAGCAGGAGCTGGTTGAGCGTGATGTGGTCGGGAATGTCGGGCCTGCCCACGGCGCCGAGGAGAATCGCGTCGTGTTTTCTCACGCGGTTCAGAAAATTCTCCGGGCACATCCTGCCCGTTTCGTGATAAAAATCGCTCCCCCAGGGATATTTCGTGAAAGAAAACTCGAGGCCGCGCTCGCTCTTCGCCAGCGCCCGCAAGACGCGCACCGCCTGGGTGACGACTTCGGGCCCGATGCCGTCCGCCGGGATTAATCCAATGCTGTGCTTCGCCATCACTTCTCCTTCCTGGTTCCGCGCGCGGCTGGTGAATGGATCGCATCCAGGCCGCGAAGAATTAAAGTCCTTTTTCGATGAGATATTCCACCGGATTGTAGTCGTCCGTCAAAACCGGGCCGTAGAGGCGCGCTCCCGGCGGCGCCACGCGAGCGCGCGCGGCGAACCCGAACTTCTGGTCGCGGCGCATCGCCTCGCTCACGCGTCGGAAGCGATCCGCATCCTCGTCCCGGAACGCGAAGAACAGAATATTCTGCGCGATATAGGGATTCGCAGGGTCCGTGCTGTAGATGAGTATTTCCGGGAATACCGATTTCATCGTCCGGTAGACGGATGCGTATATCGCGCCGCCGGGACCGGCGCGGTAGCCGATCAGGTTCAGCATGAACACGCCGCCGGATGCAAGGCGCGCACGCGCTTCCTCGAAAAACTCCTTCGTGACCAGATGCGGCGGTATGTTCCGCAAGCCCCGGTAGGCGTCGCCTACGATAAGATCGTATGTTTCACCCGATGAGCGCAGAATGCGCCTGCCGTCTCCCACCAGGTTCTTGAGCTTCGGGAATTTCGCCAGCCTGAAAAACTTTTCCCCTGCATCGACGACTTCCGCATCGAGTTCGGCCACGGCGATGGACATCTCCGGCCTCATGAGATGCAGCGCCTTGGGCATCGTATAGGCGCCGCCGCCGATGAAAATCGCGCGCTTCATGTGGGGCACGAACAAAGGCCCCAACTCCAGGAAGCGGGTGTATTCATAGAAAAACTTCCTGTCATCGCCCAGGACCATCGCCCCTTCGGGCTGATGATCCAGAAACAACTCGCGCACCCGCACGCCGCCCGCTTCCGTCCTCTCGAACACGCGAATCATGTGGTACATGTTCTCGCGCACCCACACCGTGTCCTTGTCTACCCCGGGTATGACGCCCAGCCACGCGGCTCCCGTCCCCATCGAGGCCAGGACGAACGCCGCGAGAAACAGGTTCGCCCGCGCGTTCCGCTTCGAGAACAAAGCCGCGAGGTCGCCGCAGAGGTAGAGGCCAAAGAGCGCCGTCAGCGTCAGCGCGCCCGCCGTCGTCAGGAAAATGCCGTTCAGTCCGAAAAAGGGAATGAATACGAAACCCGTCGCGAACGTGCCGAGGATGCTCCCGATGGTGGACCAGGTGAAGAGGTTGCCCGTCACCGCCCCCAGGCTTCCCTCGCCTCTTGCTGCGAGCTTCACCGCGAAGGGCGTGAGCGTGGCGAGCACGCAACCCGGAGCAGCGAAGAGCAAAAGACCGGCGAACACCGGCCCCGGATGGAGG
>JAPOYD010000184.1:29212-70834 GCA_026706735.1 Nitrospinota bacterium
GGAGGCTCAGGCTCTCTTCCATCGTGGGAAGCAGAATACCGCGCAGGGCGGGCACCAGGGCCACGAGGCCCGCACCGCCCAGCATGAGCAGGAAAAACAGCCTGGTCGACGGATTCCTGTCCGCGAGCCTTCCCCCAATGGAATAGCCGAGGCTGAGAGCGGCGAGGATGATGCCGATCATCGAGGTCCAGGTGTAGAGCGTGTTGCCGAAATGAGGTGCCAACACGCGCGCCGCCGCGATCTCCATGACGAGAATCGAACCGCCCGAGAGAAAGACCGAGAAATAGAGATAAAGCCCCGCCATGTTCTTCGTTTCAGATTCCGGCGCTCGCCTGGGCTGTCTTGCCACCGCGCACTCCTCGAAGAAAGAAAACCTCGCCCTGCAAAAAGAAAACCGCACTCTATGGCACTAAAAGACCTGAGGCAAGCCTTGGGTCCGCCTGGATTTTTTCGGGTCGATGCCGCATAAATAGAATGAAATTTGAGCACAACGGCGCTGCATGGATTTTCCCTCAACAAGAGAACGACGATTTGACCTCCGACAAGGTGTATCCATCATCCAGAGCCGCCGTCGCCGACATCCCCGATGGCGCCACCATTCTGCTGGGCGGGTTCGGCGGCGCGGGCATCCCGGAAAATCTCCTGGTCGCCATGGCCGATCATCCCGCGCGCGACCTGACCGTCGTCACCAACCACGCGGGCTTCGGCGAACGCGGCCTCGCCGTTCTGCTCCGGCAGGGGAAGGTGAAGAAAATCATCTGCAGCTACGCCTTCCATAGGAGCGCGTTCGTGTTCAGAGAGCTCTATCTGGAGGGGAAAATCGAACTCGAACAACTCCCCCAAGGAACCATGGCGGAGAGAATCCGGGCGGCGGGTGCGGGGATTTCCGCCTTCTACACGCCCACCGGCGTCGGCACGCAGGCCGCCGAGGGCAAGGAGACCCGCACGATAAACGGGCGCGACGTCGTGCTCGAACATCCCCTGCCCGGCGACGTGGCCGTCATCAAGGCGCACCGGGCCGACGCCATGGGAAACCTCACCTACCGGGGCACGGCGGCGAACTTCAACCCCGTCATGGCGACGGCGGCGCCGCTCACCATCGTCGAGGTGGAGGAAATCGTGGCCCCCGGCGTCATCGCGCCCGAGAGCGTGCACACGCCCTCGATATACGTGCAAAGAGTCGTCAGAGGAGAAGACCTTGACCTCCGATCCGAAACTTGAAAGCTGCGCCTTAAAGCCGGCCGATATCGCCCGGCGCGTGGCGGCGGAACTGCCCGACGGCGCGGTGGTGAACTTAGGCATCGGCATACCCACGCTGGTGGGGAACTACGTGGATGCCGGGCGCGGCGTGATGTTCATGGCCGAAAACGGAATCATCGGCGCAGGCCCCAAGCCGGAACCCGGCGAAGAGGACAAGGACTACATCAACGCGTCGCGCGAGCCCATCACCACGCTTCCGGGCGCGTCGGTGTTCGGACACGCCGACGCCTTCGCCATGATACGCGGCGGCCACATCGACATCGCCGTCATGGGCGCGCTGCAGGTTTCGGCCCAGGGCGACCTCGCCAACTGGACGGTGCCGGGCGTGGGCAAGGGCGGCATCGGCGGCGCGATGGACCTGGCGGCGGGCGCGCGCGAGGTCTACGCCATCATGACCCACACCATGAAGGACGGCGGCCTCAAGCTCCTGGAAGAGTGCACCTATCCCCTCACCGCGCGGCGTGTAGTCACCAAGCTGTTCACCGACATCGCGTTCATCGAGTTCACGCCAGACGGCCCCTTTCTCAGGGAAGTGGCCGAAGGCCTCACGATAGAGGACGTGCAGGCGGTGAGCGAACCCGCGCTCCTCACGAACGGGCCGCCCGGCGCCCTCATGCGCGAGGAAACTCCATGACGCGCGCGGGCAGTGGCCTCTCCGCGAACCCCGACGCCGCGGCCGCCGCGCGTGAAGCAACAGAAGAAGCCATGGCGGAGGCGAAGCTCGACGCCGCTTCTCTCGTATTCCTGTTCTCGACGCCGGGGCACCTGGGCAGATGGCCCGAGGTGGTCGCCGCTGTTGCCGAGGGGACGGGCGGCGCGCGCATCGTCGGCTGCACCGGCTTCGGCGTCATGACGGCGCAGGGCGAAATCGAGCGGACGCCGGGCATCTCGGTCCTGGCGGTCGGCGGCGACGCTCCGCCCGCAGCGCCTTTTCTCGTCGAGGGTCTGGGCGACTCACCACTGGAATGCGGGCGCGCCATCGGCCGGGCGGCGAAAAAAGAACTGGCCGACGCGCTCTCTCACGAGAAACCGCCCCTGGTCGTCATCATGCCCGACAGCTATCACCTCCAGGCCGACGCGCTTTTCGAGGGAATTCACGAGGAACTGGGCGAGGAGGCCATCATCGTGGGAGGCGGCGCCGCGGACGACGGCTCGGCGGGGAGAACCTTTCAGTTCCTGGACGGGCAGGTGCAGACAAACGCCGTCTCGGGCGTCGTATTCGCGGGCGCGCCCAGGCGGTTCATCGGGATATCCCAGGCCTATCTGCCGGTCGGCGAGCCCAGGCTCATCACCCGGGCGGAGGAGAACGTCGTCTGGGAAATTTCGGGCGAGCGCGCCTACGACGCCTTCGCCGAGGCGGCGGGCCCCGAATGGATGGAGAACATCCGGTTCGCCGCCATGAACCTGTTCATCGGCATTCCGGGAGACCCGGACAAGGTGGTGCTCGACCACGGCGAGTACATCGTGCGGCCCATCGTGGGCGCGGACGAGGAACGGGGGGTCATCGCGCTGCCGACGCCGGTGAAAACCGGCCAGGCCATCACCTTCGCCAAACGGGACGGAACACGCGCGAGAGAGGACCTCCGCACCATGCTCGAAAAAGGCGCGCGCCGCTTCGCCGCCTCGGAGGATGCGGACGCAAACGCGTTCGGCCTTTATTTCAACTGCGCGGGCCGGGGCAGTTCCCTCTACGGGGAGATGGAGGTGGACGCCGGCGCAATCCGGGAGAAGATGCGCGGGCTGCCCGTCGCCGGTTTCTTCACGGGTTCCGAGATAGCGCCCATCGGAAAAATCGACCATCTCCACCAGTATTCCGGCGTCCTCGTTCTGCTGGGAGAGGACACGGCTTAAGGAAAAAGAATTTCCTCATCATCCACGGGAGTGCGTCTTATGGGATACAGCACCGGAAGCATCATTGTCACGACCCTTCACGTGCTGAGCGCCATTCTGGCGGTCGGCGGCGTGGCTTTCCTTCGCTTCGTGGTCATTCCCACGGCGGCGGACCTGCCCGAGGCGGAGCGGGGGCCGTTCATGGCGAAAATCCAGAAACGGTTCATCCCGATCCTCCACGGCTCGTTCCTGATCCTGATCCTCACGGGGCTTCACCACTTAGGCCGCCTCGTGGTCAGCGGACTCGCCATTCCGGGGTCGCTGATCGTGAAGATCGTCCTCGCGCTCGTCATCATCTTCGTGGGCGTAGCACTCACCATCCCGAGAGGCTTCGAGGGCATGAAGGCGCAACGCAAGACCTGGCTTCTCCTGAACCTCGTCCTTGCCTTGATCGTCGTCTACCTGGGCGTCTCCGTCACCCACGGGTAAGGCAGGCAAAGGAGAACGCAAGTGATGCGAGCGGGCTGGTACGAGCGCAAGGGCGCGGCGCGCGAGGTCATCGAGATCGGCGAGACGGCGACGCCCGAACCCGGTCCCGGAGAGATCAGGGTGCGGCTTCACGCATCGGGCGTGAACCCCACGGACTGCAAGCGCCGCGGAGGGCTTGGGGCCGAGGATTGGGGCTATTTCGAGCACTTCCCGGATTTCCCGAGGATCATCCCCCACAACGACGGCGCGGGCGTCGTGGAGGAGCTCGGCCCGGGCGCGAGCGGCCATGAAACCGGCGACCGGGTATGGGTCTACAACGCGCGCTACAAACGCGCGTTCGGCACCTCGGCGCAATACGTCTGCCTGCCGGAGAGGTTTCTCGTCCGCCTGCCCGAAGAAACCACCTTCGCAGAGGGCGCTTGCCTCGGCATTCCCGCCATGACGGCCCACCGCTGCCTGTTCGCGGACGGCCCCATCGCGGGCAAGACGGTGCTGGTGACGGGAGGTGCTGGCCGCGTGGGCGTCTACGCCGTGCAACTGGCCAAATGGGCGGGAGCGCGCGTAATCGCCACGGTGAGTTCGGCGGCCAAGGCGGAGCGCGCTTCTCGCGCCGATCACATCATCAACTACCGCGAAGAGGACGTCGCCGAAAGAGTCCTTGAGATCACGGGCGGCGCGGGCGTGGACCGCGTGGTGGACGTGAACCTGGGCGTGAACTGGGAGACGAACTACAAGATCCTGAAAATCGGCGGGGTCATCACTTCTTATTCCTCGATGGGGGATCGCAACCCTCCCTTTCCCCACTACGAACTCATGCTGAACAACATCACCATCCGCCTCGTGATGGTCCACTGCTGCCCGCCGGAGGCTCTGCTCCAAGCGGCGGCGGACATCACCCGCGCCCTGGATGAGGGCGCGCTCTCCCACCACATCGCGGAGCGGTTCCCGCTCGACGAGATCGCAAGCGCGCACGAGGCCGTGGAAGCGGGTGAGGCGGTGGGCAACGTGATCGTGGAAATCGACTAGACTGGGAGTCAGGGGGGTGTTGAAAAAACCCCTGCCCTCCCTCATCCCGAGTAGGCGCGCTCGCGCGCCGTATCGAGGGTCAATCACGACCAATGCGGGCTTGTTGAAAAAGCCCATGAGAGGCTAAAGGCAACCCCCTTGAAAGGGAAACCCCATAAAGTCAACCCCCCCTACCCCCCCTTGTCAGGGGGGGTAGGGGGGGTTACATTTCCAGTCGAGAGGAATGTTGGGGAGTTCCGCCGCCAAGCGGGACAAGGGTTTGACGCGACCGATGAGAGAGTGTCAAAGGCGCCCGCTCCCGGAACCGGCTTTTTCAACGGCTCCGTCAGGCGGGGCCGGGGAGGATGCCCAGCTTCTTGAGTCCCGACTCCAGGGCGTCGAGCGTCCGGTCGATCTGCGCCTCGGTGTGCGTCGCCATCAGGGTGGCCCGGAGCCTGCTGGTTCCCTCGGGCACCGTGGGCGGGCGGATAGCGAGCAGGTAGACGCCCGCCTCCATCAGATGCTCGGCGAGCGCCAGCGTTTTTTCCGTATCCTTGACGATGATGGGGAAAATCGGAACCTCCGCACCCGGAGGCTGCTCGCTCACGCGAACCCCGATGTGGCGAAGTCCCGCGCGAAAGCGCGCGCACAGGTTCGCCAGATTCTCCCGGCGGCGCTCTCCTTCCGCTCCCTGGGCGACGCGAAGGGCGGCGCAAGAGGCGGCGGCCACGGCGGGCGGGAGGCTCGTCGAGTAGATATAGGGCCGCGCCTTGTTGACGAGGTAATCCACCACCTCGGAATCGGTGCAGGCGAACGCGCCGTATGAGGCGAGCGCCTTGCCCAGCGTGCCCATGGATACCGAAACGCCGTCCTCCGCACCGAAATACGCGGCGCTCCCCCTGCCGCCCTCGCCGATGACCCCCGTGCCGTGCGCATCGTCCACCACGAGCATGGCATTGTACTTGCGCGCGAGGTCGCAGATTCCCGGAAGCGGGGCCAAATCCCCGTCCATGCTGAAGACGCCGTCCGTCACGATGAGTTTCCGGCGCGCTTTGGCGGCTTTCTTGAGAGCGTCTTCCAGGTAATTCACGTTTCGGTGCGGGTAGATGTGGACTTGAGCTTTTGAGAGCCTGCAGCCGTCCACGATGCTCGCGTGGTTGAGCGCGTCGCTGAAAACGGCGTCTCCCTCACCCGCCAGGGCGGTGATGAGTCCCAGGTTCGCCAGAAAACCCGAACCGAAGACGAGGGCGGCGTCCTTTCGCTTGAAGGCGGCCAGCTCGCGCGCCAACTCCTCATGCGCGGCCATGTGACCGGAGATGAGCGGGGAGGCAGCCCCGCTCGCGCCTGCGGTTCTTACGGCCTCGACGGACGCCTCGATGATGGCCGAATAACCCGCGAGACCCAGGTAGTTGTTGCTCGAAAGATTGACGAGGGTCCTGCCGCCGTGGCGCATGGTGGGACCCTGCATCCCCTCGACCGTGCGCAGTCTACGGCGCAGGTTGGCTTCGGTGAGTTCGCGCAGTTCATCTTCGAGCTGCGCCTTCCAGCCTTGTGTGGTGATTTTTTCGCGCGTCTCATCCATGCGGGCATTTTAGAAAACAAAAACGCCCCCGAAAAGCGAGGGGCGGCGAAACTCTTGCGCCGCCTCCGCAATGGTGTCATTTTGCCGGGAGACCGAGGAAGTGCAGAATCCACCCAGGGGAAAGGAGCCTCGCTTGAACTGGCTTTTGGTGGCGGGCGGCGGCGCGATCGGCAGCGCGCTGCGCTACGGACTGGCGCTCTTCGTGCAGCGATCGCTGGGCGCAGGCTGGCCCTTCGGCACCCTAGCGGCCAACGTCATCGGCTCGTTCATCATCGGGTGCATGTACGAGTTGCTGGTCGCCAAGGATTTATTCAGCGAGGAAGTCCGCTTGTTCACTATGATCGGCCTGCTGGGCGGGTTCACCACGTTCTCCGCCTTCAGCCTCGAAACCCTCCTCATGTTCCAGGAAGGCGACTGGCTCCTGGCGGCGCTCTACGTGGCGCTATCGGTCGCGGGGTGTCTCCTCGCCGTCTGGGCGGGGTTTCAGTTCGCCGCCGCGGTGACATGACGCATTAAAACTCCCCCGGCGGCGTTTCCTCATCTTCCGGTTGGGTAGACCGCCTTGTTGCGGTTGTCGTGCCACGGATCGTACCAGAGCACCTGAAACACCTGACCGGCTCTGATCCCATACAACCTTTCCCTGGAGTTGATCCGCAAGGACACGATTGTCTCGATGTCGTCTTCTTCGATGTGTTTAAGTCTTTTCTTCGCGGTCGAGGAAAGTTTCGAAACGAGTATCGGATGATGGTTGTTGCCTCGCCTTCGGCCGCCGCTCGCCTGATACAACTCGGCCCAGGTCATGGTCTCCCAGCTTGAAATCGTATCGTCGACAAGTCTTCTGAAATCAAGATTCCTGCAGGCCCTCATGCCCCACGGACCATCCCAGTCGATCTTGCCCAAGTGCCAGCAAACCACCAAATGATCGTGAGATTCGCTTTTTTCCTGGCGAACTTCCTTGACGGATTCCCTGATTGAGGGGCTGGATTGTCGGGGGATTGCTTTTCGGCGCCTACCTCTATTCCTGGAGGGAACCATAGTATTCCGCCAGCGATTCATGTGAAATAACTCGATTCCCTCTTACTCTGGTCGGGATACCCTTCCTTGCGTTCATCCAGGGGGGTTCGGAGTGCGTGAGATCGCTCAGTTGCTGACCGCTGTAGTCCCCGTAATGGGCCACCACGACGTCTACGGTTTCGCGCTCGCCCTCGGACAATGCGTCGGGGTTCGCCCGGACCGTGGAGACATGGAAAAACCCTTGATGTTTCTTGTATAAATCGGGACAAACTGGTCCGTTCGCCCACGCCTGAATATCTTCGGGAAACAAAGGCTCTTCATCCCAGATGAGATGCCAGGCCTGCGCGAAATAAACGAGCTTTTGAAGTTTCCACGTCGTGATCCTGCCGGTTTTCGACAGAATGTATTCCGCGACATCATATACCGACGCCATTTCTACCTTCCCTTCCGCCTTTCCATTTTCAGCGATTCCGGACAACATATTTCAGGTTTCAACATACGAACATAATACAAAAATAACTTATGTCCCCACACCTTGTCAACATCTTATCCACCAGCGCAGCACACCACACGACAAGCATTCAGATCGAATACATCTCGCCCCCGTCGACCTGCAGCGCAGCACCCGTGATGTAGCTCGCGCGCTCGCTGGCGAGAAAGGCCACCGCCGCCGCGAATTCCTCCGCCTCGCCGAGGCGGCCGATGGCGATGTCCTTCGTCACCTCGGCATACACCTCCTCTTCGGTGCGGCCGCTCTCCGCGGCCATCTTCGCGATGCGCTCGGGCCAGTGGGTGTTAAAGCGTCCGGGGTTCACGATGTTGACCAGAATGCCGTCGCGCACGAACTCGCCCGCGAGGGACTTCGTGAAGTTGAGCAGCGCCGCCTTCGAGGCGTTCGACACCACGCGGCGGGGCCGGGGCTGGCGGCTGCTCGTGGAGCCCGTCATGATGATGCGGCCCCACTTCTGTCTTTGCATGTAGGGGATCACCAGACGGCTGAACTCGTGCGCCGCGTAGAGGATGCTGCTCATGGAGTAATCCCAGTCGGCACGCTTCACGTCCAGGAAATCCCTGGTAGTGCTCACCCCTGCGTTGCTCACGAGGATGTGGACGGTGCCGAAAAGGGCGACCGTCTCCTCCACCACGGCGGCGATGTCTTCCGCTACGCTCACGTCGCAGCGCACCGCGCGCACCACGCCCTCAGAGACCGACTGGATTTCGCGCTTGGCCGCCGCCAGGCGCTCCTCGTTCCGCGCGCAGATGCAGACGTCGCAGCCCTCCCCCGCGAGTTCCTTCGCGACCGCGAGGCCCAGACCCGCGCTGCCTCCGGTTACGATGGCGGCTTTACCGTGAAGTCCCAAATCCATTTTTTCATCCTCGTCTGATGCGGAAAATTCCCTCTTTTCCTGATGTTCCACCAGTTCCGGCAAAAAAGAGAATACCGTAGGGGCGGACCCATGTGTCCGCCCGCTTCGTGTTTTCGCCGCGTTCGCCTATCGGCCTGGGTTAGCTTTGGGAGGACACATAGGTCCTCCCCTACGAAACCTTTTGCATCTCTCTTGCACGGAGCCGGTGCATCAGCCGCGTCGATGGCGATTGAGAATGCGCATACGCCCCCTTATAATCCACCGATTCCGCCGTTCGCCACCCGAGGAGAGGAAATATGACGGAGCGCGCCGATTTTCGCCAGTTCTACCGCGACGCCCATAAAGTGGACCTGCTCACCGACCGCGAGAAAATCCTGATGGGCCTGGCTATCGCCATCGTGCGCAACTGCCAGCCGTGAGTGGACCGCCGCCTGGCGGACGCCGGGAAAGCGGGCCTCGAAGAGGAGACGCTCGACGCCGCATTCGATTTGACCGCCGCCGTCATGGCGGGTATCGCCCAGAGCATGAACCAGCGCTACAAGGAGTCGCGGGCTCAGGGCGCTTCCTAGAGATCCCCTTATGAAAGACTGGTTCAGGAGATTCACGGATTTCGACGACCCGAACAAGCTGATGCCCTGGAAGGACAAAAGCCCCGAACCCCAGGGGGAGCATCCGGAGGACCGCCCCGAAATCCCCATCAAGCCGGGCTGGTATTTCGCCATGTACTTCATCATGGGCGTGGGGTTCGACACCCTGTTCCCCACTTACGTTTTCCCGGAAAGCGTGCGCTTCACGCTCGGGGCGGGGATGGTGCTCGCGGGCGCCGTCCTGAACTCGGCCTCCCTCGTCCGCTACAGGAACGCCCGCACGAGCCACGAGACGAACAAGCCCGCCCTGGCCCTCATCACGGAGGGCCCCTACAGCTTCTCGAGAAACCCCATCTATCTGGGCTACATGTGCCTCTTCCTGGGACTCGGGATTTTCCTCAACAACTTGTGGATATTCGTTCTGGGTGCGCCGCTCCTCGCCACGGTGCAGGTGGCCATCATCGCGCGCGAAGAAGATTACCTGACGGAGAAATTCGGCGAGGAATACGGCGAATACTGCCAGAGCGTGCGCCGCTGGCTGTAGGGGGTGTTGCCCCCTAATCGAGAGTGTTCAACAGTCATTCCGGCGAAAGCCGGAATGACGAGCAAAACCACATTCGCCCGTAGGGGCGGTTCGCGAACCGCCCCTACAATCCCATCACGTCAAACGCCCATTCATCGGGCACGTTAAACCTCCATTCATCAGGGCTTTTCCAACAACCCCTCCGGCGCGGCTCACTCGAAAAAAAGAGGCCGCCCCATGCGGAGCGGCCCCTCGAAACTCGACTCGGATGATTCTTTCTGAACTAGCGCACACCCTTGGGTTTGGGGCGCGCCTTGCGCTTGGTGATCTCTTTTTTGATCGCGGCGTCTGATTTCCCGTTCGTCTCGATGCCGAAGACCTCACCCACGCGGGTGTGCTTGTCCATCAGGCGCATGAAGGAGATGTCGCTCAATTCGGCGATCACCATCTCGCAGGTGCTGAAAATGGTGCATCCTTCCACCAGATGGCCACCGAAACACGTCGCCTCGGGCCGGCCCATCGAGATGGTGACGTGGGCGTGGAGGTAGGGCTCGCCCGCCTCGGTCTCGGTGATGTTGCCGCTCATCTGCAGGAGTTCCAGCGGGCCGTTTATGGGCGTGAAGATGCGGCACTCGTCGTTGATGGGAAACGGGTTGGGGAACTGCCAGACGTTTCTGAGCACCGCCTTCTGCAGGCTCGCCGCCACGCTCAGGATGACGCCCGCCTTCACGCCCTTCTCCTGGCATATCTTGAGCGTCGTGCCGAACAGATCGTCCCCCGGCGCCATGCGGATGGCCAGGACGCGGCCGATGCCCGCCTCGGCCACGTCGTAGCGGGCCTTGCGGGTCTTCCAATTGGAATTATCAAAACTCGTCAGTTTTCTCGCCATGGATACTCATTCTCCCTGAGAGGCCTTCCGCCTCGTATGTGAAAAGATATGCTGTGCACGAAATTTTTCGGGGTTATACCACACCGAACCCCGGCGCGCATTCCGGGGAAGGGCGCTCGCGACGATTCCGCATCAAGCGCCCGGCGCCTCGTAGCGGACCTCCCCGTTCGTGACGGTGCAGACGACGAACGCATCCGCCTCGAACACGTCGCCCAGGTGCAAATCGCCCACCCCGCGCGGCGGGCAGACGACGCAGAAATCGGCCGCGCCGCCGGGCTTCAAGACACCCAGGTTCTCGAAGCCGAGCGCCTCGGCGCCCGAGCGCGTGCACATCTCGAGCAGTTCGGCGTCCGTGATCTCCGCATCCGCCTCGCGAAGGACGCGGGCCTCATCCAGAAGCGAGAGCGAGGGGCTGCTCGCCAGGCTGTCGGTTCCCAAGCACAGGTCCAGACCCGCCTCGCGCATGCGCGCCGCATCGGCGAAGGGGTGGCCGAAAAAACGCGCCGAGCGCGGACAGAGACAAACCCGCACCCCGTTCTTTTTGAGGAGCATCCAGTCTTCCGCATTGGTCTGGTTCGCGTGAACGGCGAGTGTGAGGCCGCCCAGCGCGTCCGCCAGATCGAGATGGGCGACGGGCCGAAGCCCCGAGGGCTTGAAGCCGTCCAGCGCACCGTTCAACGCCCGGTGGACCCTCGCGAGCGCGCCGCCGCCGTCTTGTAAGAATTCGATCTCATCCATACTTTCACCCAGGTGCGTCGCCACGGGCCAGCCTCTCGCTCTCGCCTCATCGCGGGCGGCGCGGTAGAGGGCGAGCGAGGCGCTATAGGGCGCATGGGGGCTCAGGCCGTGGCGAACAGCGCTCGGTATGGGGCCCTCGTATTCCGGGAAAAGGTCGCAGGCTTTCATCTTTTCCGCCAAAATCTCGTCCGCCCGCGCAGGATCCAGCCCCAGCACCTCGTGGAACACCACGCCGCGCATCCCTGCGCCCGCGATTGCCGTGGCGCTCTCGCCCGAGGTCGAGACGTCGCCTACGCAGGTGACGCCCGCCGCCAAGCTCGCCGCGACGCCGATTTGGGCCGAGGACAGGAACAGATGCACGGGCCAGTCTCTCATCTCGCGCACGAGGGAGACGATCCACTCTTCCATCGGCCCCGGCTTTCGTTTGAGGCCCGAGAGTTCCAGATGCGTGTGCGCGTTGACGAGACCGGGAATCAGGACCGCGCGGCCGAAATCGCGCTCTAAGGCCACGGGTTCCGCGGGACGAACGAAGGCCTCATCCCCCACCGCCAGAACGCGGCCCGAGGCGGTGAGGATCGCGCCGCGCCGGATGGGCGGCCCCTCCACCGGACATACCAGGTCCGCCAGCCAAAGCTCCATCTTCTGTGTTCGGGGTGTTCGGGGCGATTCCGTCGTCACGGGAGAGCGTTGCTAGATCAGTTCGTAGAAGAAATTGCGCCGCCTGGGCGTGAAGCCCGCGTTCCGCGCCATGCGGTGGAGGTCGTCCTCGTTCAGGGCGTAGGTGGTGCCGGCGGCGCTCACCACGTTTTCCTCCAGCATGGTGGAGCCCATGTCGTTGCAGCCGTAGTGGAGCGACAACTCGCCGACCTTCATGCCCTGCGTCACCCAGGAGGACTGGAAGTTCGCGATGTTGTCCAGATACAGGCGGCTGATGGCCAGCATCCTGAGATACTCTGCGCTGCCCACCGTCTGCGCCTTGAGGGGCGCTGCGCCGTCGTTCTGGAACGTCCAGCAGATGTAGGCCGTGAAGCCGCCCGTCTCGTCCTGAAGCTCGCGCAGGCGGTGTAAATGCTCAATGCGCTCGGCATCCGTTTCCACGTGGCCGAACATCATCGTGGCTGAAGAGCGAATCCCCAGGTTGTGGGCGACGCGCATGACTTCGAGCCAGCCCTCTGTGTTCACCTTGAGCCTCGATATCTTGTCCCTCACGCGATCGACCAGAATCTCGCCGCCGCCGCCCGGCACCGAATCCAAGCCCGCTGCGTGAAGGCGCGTGAGTACCACCTCATAAGGCATGTCCTCTAATTTGGCGATGTGGTGAATCTCCGGCGGACTCAAGGCGTGGAGGTGGAGGTCCGGGAACTCCCCCTTCATCCAGGAGAAGAGCTCCTCGTACCATTCGATCCGGAGGTCCGGATGGTGCCCGCCCTGGAGCAGGATCTGCCTGCCGCCGACGGCGTAGAGTTCGTCCAGTTTCTGCCTTATCTCATCTCTCGTGCGGATATAGGCTTCGGGGTGATCCCCCGGCGGACGGTAGAACGCGCAGAACGTGCAGTAGACGTCGCACACGTTCGTGTAGTTGATGTTCCTGTCCACGCAATAGGTCGCGTAGCCCTCCGGGTGCAGGCGCGCGCGCACGTCGTCCGCCGCGGCCCCCAGGGCGACCAGATCGTCGCCTTCGAGCAGGGCGAGCCCCTCTTCAAAAGAGAGCCGCTCGCCTCCCGCCGCCTTCTCAATCGCCTCGTAGAACGCCGTCGTCGCCGTGGTCATGGATTTCCTCTGGAGTCGTTCAAGCCCTGGGAATAATGCGGGAGTGCGGCGATCAGGTCAACAGATGAAACCGGCGGTGCGAGTCGTTCCCCCGCCCCAGAACGACATCACGGGGATTCTCGATGGCGCGGATGGTGAGCGGGGCCGCGCGGTTTCTCACCTCGATCTGATGCGCGGGAAAGGCGGAGACGTCCACGCCCGCGCGCTCCGCCACCTGGGCGGAGATGACGAGCCTGCAGCCATATTCCTTTGTCAGGTCCTGTAAGCGGCTGGCCGTGTTCACCGTATCGCCCACCGCCGTGAGATACTTCGCCACGCCCCGGCCCATGTGGCCCACCACGGTGGGGCCGGTGTGTATTCCGACCCCGACGCGGAGGGGTTCATCCAGTTCGTCGGCGAGGGTCTCGCTCATCCCGTCGAGCGCGTCCACGATGGCGCAGGCCGCAGCCAGGGCCTGCCTGCAGCCTTCTTCTGGACCCTCCTCGACGCCGAAGAGCGCCATGACGCCGTCGCCCACGAACTGGTTGATGAGTCCGCCCTCCTTTGTGATCGCCTCGCCCATCACGTCGAAATAGCAGTTGAGGAAGAACACGACGTCATAGGGAAGTTTCTTCTCGGCGATGCGGGTGAAGCCCCTCAAGTCCGCGAACAAGACGGCCACGCCGCGCTCCTGGCCTGCGGCGTAGCCGCGTTGCGCAAAGCCCTGCGACGCATCCGCGCCTGCGGGAAGCAGGAGCAGGACCGAGAGGTCTCCCCCCGGGCGCAACTGGCACGCGAGGCGAACGTCGGGTGCTGCCTTGATACGCTCCAGAACGCGCTGTTCTTCCGGTTGCGCGGATGTTAAGTCGTCCGCCCCGCCCAGCAGCTTCACCCGGCAGGTGGAGCACCGCCCGCGTCCGCCGCATACCGAAGCGTGCGGGACGCCTGCGGCGCGGCTCGCCTCCAGCACGGTGGAGCCCACCGGCGCCACGGCCTCACGCCCGCCCGCATAGGCGACGCGGAACGTCTTGCGCATCCGCTCCCGCGCACTGCGCGCGCCCCGCCCTGCGAACACCAGCGCGATAAGGCCCAGATAGCCCCACCAGAGCGCGTCGCGCGCGAGGTGGAGCTGTCCCCTCTGCGCGCGGTCCGGCATCCCGGTTCCGCGCAGCATCCCGCGCCGCCACTCCACATCCGCCGAGAGCCTCGCCGCCTCGCGGCCGCCCTGGCTGAAGCCGGCCAGCGAGAGGGCGGCGATGAGGACCATGACGGAAAGACACGCCGGGAACCACTTCGAGTACCAGGGCTTGAGCCTCAGCCAGTAGTGGAGGCCCACGCAGGCGTGCGTCCAGGCGATGAGCAGAAAAATCGTCTGTTTGAGGCCCACGTCGGGCGAGCGCTCCCAGTAGAGGTACATCAGGCGCTCGTAGGTATCTAAAGTGCCGAACCACTCATGGGCCAGGCGCGTGCCCACCACGTGCGAGATCATGAACAGGGGGATGGAGAGGCCCAGGACGATCTGGAGCGCCTCCCAGAGCGGCATCCTGAGACTTCGGCGGTTGAACAGGCCGTACATCGCGAGCGCCGTATGCAGGATGAGCGAGCCATAGAAGAGGAAAGAACCCGGGCCGCTCCGCCAGAATCCCAGAAACCAGTATCTGCCCGCGTCCATCGCGGCGAGCGAGGCCAGACCCAGGGCGTGGTTCAAAAGATGCGTGATGAGAAAGAGGACAAGAACGCAGCCGGTGCCAAGGCTCATGCGTCTGCGCCAGTGTTCGATTTTAGAGGCGGCGGCAGGCGCATCGGTGGTCATGAAACCAGTCTCCAGGGGGGCGGCTCAGAGGGGGTTTTTCTCCAGGAACTTCTCCATCTCCGCGATGAAGGCCTCGGGCTGATCCCAGAAGGAGCTGTGGCCCGCATCGGGGATGATGGAAGTGGCACAATCGGGCACGTGCTTCGCATACACCTCGCTGAAGTCGATGGGGCCTGCGTCGTTCTCCCCGTGGCACACCCAGGTGGGAACGGAAATCCTGCGCAGCTCGTCCCTTAAGACCGGCATCGAGAACAGCGCGTGCGCGGTATCGGCGAACGTCTCGGGCGTGTTCTTGAGGAAATTCTGCCTGTACTCCTCGGCCAGCGGACCCTCGCGCAGGCCTGCGGGAACTTCGTCCCGGCGCAGCTTGAATTCGTGCAGCGCCTCCATCCCTTCGGATTGGGCCACTTGCAGGTGCGTCTCGAACATCTCCCGGTATGCGCCCGAAGGCGGGCCTGCGGACGAGGCGGAGAGCATGAGGCGGCTCAGTCGCCCGGAATGCTGAATGCCCACCATGGTGCCCGTGCGCCCGCCCATGCTGTGTCCGAGATAGTCCGCGCGCTCGATTCCCAAAGCGTCCAGAAAGCCCACGACGTCATCCGCGAAGGTCTGGATGGTGTAGGGGCCGCGCGGCTTGTCCGAATCGCCGTGGCCGCGCAAATCGAGCGCGTAGACGTGGAAGCGCGCGCTAAGCCAGTCGATGAGGGGCGTGAAGGAGAAATGAGAGTTCTGGAACCCGTGCACCGCAAGGAGCGGCGTTCCTTCGCCCCGTTCGATGTAGTGGATGTCGATTCCGTTCACGCGCGCTTTCGGCAAGGTATTTCTCCTTTCATTTCGCCATTCCGGCACTTTGGCCGACGCTGTAGTTCTTTAGACGATTACAAGTTTCACGCCCCCACGGGCGGCCGTTCGTTCCTGAGTTCGGACGTTGCCACTTCATAGGCATGGGCCACGCGCAGGACGTCCGTCTCGCGCCAGGGGCCGCCCGCGATCTGGAGAGACATCGGCATGCCCTCCGAGTTCCGGCCCATCGGGGTGACGAGCGCCGGGAAGCCCGTGGCGTTGTGCGGCGCCAGAAACGGCCTGTGGATGTTCTTATACGATACGTCGCGCCCGTTCATCCGGGCGGTGAGCGTCGCAATCGGCGGGGCGACGCAGGGCATGGCTGGCTGGATGAGCGCGTCTGCGCCTTCAAAGAACGCGGCGACCTCGCGCTGGGCCAGAACGCGTTCCCTGAGCGCGCGCACGTAATCATCCTGCCCGATCTTGAACGACCACTCCAGGCGCTCGCGCACGTCCTCGCCGTAGCCATCCGGGTTCTGCTCGAAAAACGGCCTGTGGAACTCGCTGAACTCAGGACCCGAGATGAGGGGGAAGAAATCCATCAATCTTTTGTGGTGCGCGAAGGAGACTTCTTCCACCACAGCACCCAGGGCGCGGAACACCTCGACCGCCGCCTCGAACGCGGCGGTGATCTCCGAATCCACCTCGACGCCCCCGTGAAAATCAGGACACACGAGAACCCGGCTCCCGCGCACGCCGTCCTCGACGCCTGCGGTGTAGTCGGGGACGGGTACGTCCCGGGACTTCGCATCCTTCGCGTCATAGCCCACCACCGCCTGAAGCATGAGGCCAGCGTCGCGCGCCGTGCGCGTCATGGGGCCCGCGTGGTCCAGGCTCAGGGCGTTGGGGCAGATGCCCCGCAGGCTCACGCGGCCGTGGGTCGCCTTGAAGCCCACGCCCCCGCACAGGGAGGCGGGATTGCGGATGGAGCCGCCCGTGTCCGTGCCGATGGCGCAGGGCGCCAGGCCCGCCGCGCAGGCCGCGCCCGAGCCGCCGCTCGAGCCGCCGACGATGCGCTCCGTATCCCAGGGGTTCCGCACCGTGCCGTAGTGGGGGTTGATGCTCACCGCCGCCGCGGCGAACTCGTGCGTGACCGTCTTGCCGAGCATGACGGCGCCAGCGTCCTTCAAGCGCCTGATGATCTCCGCGTCCTCACGCGGCACGTTGTCGCGGTGAAAGGAAGATCCGTGCGTGGTGAGCACGCCCGCCGTCTCGACGATATCCTTCGCCCCGTAGGGAACCCCGTGCATGGGTCCCCGCCACCCGCCGCTCATTATCTCGGCCTCGGCGGCCTTCGCCCCCTCCATCGCCAGTTCCGCCGTCACCGTCTGGTAGGCGAACAGCCTGGGATTCAGCGCCTCGATGCGGCGCAGGTGGGCTTCGGCCACCTCGACGGGGGAGACTTCCTTTTTTCGGATCATCGTCGCCAGGTCGTGAATGCTCGTGAAGCAAAGGTCGTCGCTCATGTCGTCCTCCTTCGAGGCTGCAGCTTCCACCACCTCCACGCGGGCTGTCGCCTCATCGACGAGTTTGGGCTCCCAGCCTTCGGCCACAAGGCCGTCCTCGACGAGAAGCTCATAGAACCGCTGCATGCCTTCCAGTTCCTCATCGCCCACATCGTAGCGGATGCACTCGGTGAGATAACACCACGCCGTGTTCCTGTCGACGCCGGGCGGAAGCGCGCCGTTCACGATCTCCTCGATCCGTCCCACGCCCTCTTTTTTCGCGTTCTGCAGAAGCGCTGCGGCCCCGGCGTCTCCCGCACCGGGCCGGAACACCCAGAGCGCGTAGACGAATGGAAGCCCGATGAAATTCTGCCACTCCTCGCCCAGGTCGAGCACGTAGTGATCGCCCGGCGGTTCGCGCAGCGCGTTGTCTCCGATGAGCAGGAAGGCGTCGAGCGACTCGTCATCACGGGGCGGTTTCAAAGGGTCGATGGCGACGAACTCGGGCTCCGCCCCCCAGCGGCGCTTCAAGTAGACACGCGCCATGTTCGTCGCGGCGAGCGACCAGCTGTCCAGCCCCACGCGGCGCACCGAATCCGCCGGCTTTCGGCAATAGAGCCGGATGCTCTCCACCGGGCCTTTGCTCGCGATGCCGACGCCGGGCGCGAAGCGAGCGCCGCGCATCCCGAAAAGGGCGAACGAGGAGACGAGCGCGCCGTCGAGTTCGCCGCTGGCCAGCATATCCGCCAGTTTCGAGGGGGGCTCGACGACGAGTTCGACCGCCGGGTTGCCCTCCAGCGCAATCGTGAGGGGTCTGGCGTTCAGGAAAGGGACGGTGCCGAGCTTCATGGTGGTGCTCAGGCGTGGACTGCCCATTGATCTCCCTGGCGCGTGACTTCCTGGTAGAGCGTGTCGCGCTCGACGGGCTCGCGCCCCGCCTCTCTGATGAGGCGGCGGATGTCGTTCACGGTGAGCTCGTGCGGCGTCTTCGCGCCCGCCATGTGGTAGATCTTCTCCTGAACGACGGTGCCGTCCAGATCGTCCACGCCGAAGCGCTGCGATATCTGCGCGACCGGCTGGCCCACCATGATCCAGTAGGCCTTGATGTGGGGAATGTTGTCGAGCAGCAAACGCCCGACCGCGTAGTTCCTGATGTCGAGCATCCCGCCCGTGGAGGGGATGTCGTCCATCTGCGTGTTTTCGGGATGGAACGCGAGCGGGATGAAGGTGGTGAAGCCGCCCGTCTCGTCCTGCAGGTCCCGGAGCCTCAGCATGTGGTCCACGCGGTCCTCGTTCGATTCCACGTGGCCGTAGAGCATGGTGCAGGTGCTGCGGATGCCCTTGTTGTGGGCGATGCGGTGGATTTCGAGCCAGTCCTCGCCCGAGTGCTTGCCCTTGCAAATCTTGGAGCGCGTGGGTTCGGCGAAAATCTCCGCCCCGCCGCCGGTGAGCGAACCGAGGCCCGAGCGCACGAGATGATCCAGCGTCTCCTCCACGCTCATCTTGGCGATGTGATCGGCCAGAAAGCGGATCTCCGTCGCCGTGAAGACTTTCAGGTGCAGCTGGGGGTGCATCTCCTTGATGCCCTGGATCATCTCGAGGTAGTAGTCGAAGGGAAGATCGGGATGCAGGCCGCCCACCATGTGGAACTCGGTGCGGCCCCGGCCCAGCGTCTCCGCCATCTTGAAGATTTCCTCGAGCGAATACGCATAGGCGTCCTGCTGGCCCTCCTTCTTGCCGAACGCGCAGAACTTGCACGCCTTCCACAGTACGCAGATGTTCGAGTAGTTGATGTGGCTGTTCACGTTGTAATAGGTGCGGTTCCCGTGCAGGCGCTCGCGGACGACGTTCGCCAGGTAGCCGACGGCGTTCACGTCCTCGGCCTCATAGAGGCGCACGCCCTCATCGAAAGAGAGGCGCAGTCCCGCTTCGACTTTTTCGAGAATATCGCCCAGAGGGCCTCTTAAGACGCGCGAGCGCATGAAGTCCCGGCTCATGGTTCACCTTCCGCTTATCGTCTCATCGGAGAATCGATTCACCCGGTAAAGCAAGAGCGCATTCTGGCGGGTGGCGGGGGGGATGTCAACGCGGGGGGCTATTCCGCCGAACCAGAACTACTCTGAAGCACCCGTTCATAAGTCCTTCGCCGGTCTTCGAGCCAGTCCACCATTTCGTCCCAGTTATCCCGGTCTCGTGAATTGATTTTCAATTCCGTAATACAGCAATGTTTCTCCCAATGGAAGAAAGATTCATCATTCAGCGCTCCTTTAAGCGCATCCAGATATGGTTCGAGCCGAGGCCAAAAGTGTTCTTTCAACTCATTCTGATTGCCAATTATATATACCCCAACGCGATCTCTAGCTAAAAACTGGGTTATCCTGAGATCGTTTCTCTTATCTTTATGCCAGACATTACTGAACGCATACCCCGGCCGCAAATCGGGCGCGCCCGGATGCCGCGCAGCGAGATGCGCCCAGAAATCACGCCGAAATTCACCAATCTCGCTCAACCCGGCAGCTTTCTCCACTTGGCGATTCCATTCGTTGGGACGCTCCAAAACATTGAAAACGGGTGCGAGTTGCGAATCCCCGATTCGGACAACATCCACCTTCACCGCAAAGAATGCGAACGGATCCGCCGTATGCTCGTTCAGCCAGCGTATTGCGGAAAGGTGATCCTCGCCGAAGTCCACGGCAATCCACACCGCGATCCGGGCCTTGAGACCGGACAGATAGGCGAGAATCTGCCCCAAGTGTTGGAGGTCGGCGCCAGCCAACTGATTTTCGATAACGACCAGATTGTTTATCTGTCCGAGGTCATCGTCGAATGCAATTCGGGCTACAATGTCAGCCCTATACGCACCGACAGATAACTCCGTGTCCTCCAATTCCAATTCGACGCCCAACACAGAGGACAATCGCTCCAGGTTTCGCGAAAGCCACGGTGTAAACTGAAGAGCCTCATGAGGCCATGCCTTCCGGACATCCACACTTTCCAGCTTGGCCAACTCTGGAAGCGACATATCTCCTTTTTGCTCCATCAGCATCCTCCTCTTTCCGTAAGATGCGTTATCGTTACTTAGAAATCATCCAACTGCACGCCTATCAAAAACAACCGAGACCTTCTGGACTGTTGAAAAACCCCTCGTCGGGTCAGCCTAAACCACTCCCCCCTTGAGGGGGAGTGAAAAAATCTTGGGATCGTTTCCAAAATCAACTCCTTCCTCCCAAGCCGGCTGCCGAATCACGAATTCAGGACTTTTCAACTGCTCCATCGAAGTGGTACTTGCACAAGATCAACTTTCAGGACCCTTATCGAACGCTTCTCGTGCAATCTCTCCTACTCGCCGTTTCAGCTGATTGCTCAGCGTTCCGAATGGTATCTCGGCTGCTTGGCCGAATACGAACAATGACGGATTCCCCATAATCTTGTGCCATCGTACCTTGACCTCGTACGGATGTTTTCGCTGTTCTCCGTTCTTCTTGCGTTTGAACTCATGAATCGTCCGCCAATCATTCCATGCTGGAAATTCGATACGCTCCAGATGTTTCCACTTGATACTCAGCAAGACCATTTGGGGTTTCAGTCTCTTGAGCAATTTGTGCCACAAGGGGACGCCTTTACCCAGCAAAGCCTTTTGTTTCGATTCGTTAAGGTCTTTCCACGTCGGATCCGTGGCAACGGGCGAAGCAATGTCCGTATGCAGCGCCGTCGATCGCTCGCCCGGATAGTAACCGGCCCCCGCTCCACATAGAACGGTATCGTAGAATCGGAACCATTTATTATAGGGATCGACGTGGAAGTAGGAACACAAACCCTTCAGATAGCGCGCGCTGTCGGCAGCCGTGACTCCCTCGCACTTAGGAAACCGCTTCCATGATGAACCTTTAGGGAATTCTTCGCGCGAAGGATTTTTCCCGACCGTCACCACTCGAAATGACGACTTGAAATACGCATCGAGATCGCCGAAGAACAGAATCGGCATGGAAGAACGAACGCGGGTACCGGCGCACTCGTAAGCCTCCCACGCCTCTTCCACCAACGGAATCAAACGGGCTCGTTTCACAATCGGACCTCCTTCCCGGAAAACTCAATCTTCCCTCCCCCCCTCACTCCCCGAAGAAGTACTTCACGCCGAACATCACCGACCAGTGGTTCATCCCGCTGATCGTGGTGAAGTTGGAAACGCCGGAGGCCGGATGCCTCAGGTATTCGCCTTTCGCGTCCTTCATGTCGCCCGCCATGGCGTAGGAGAGCTTCGCGCCCACCAGCACCCGCCCACTCGCGCGGTAGTCGAGGCCGGCGTGGAGATGCGTCGAGAAAACGGTGTCGGAGAGATCCGTATCCTGGAGGACGTTGTACCGCTCCGGCATATCGCAGTCCGATGCCGGGTTCTTGCACGAGTACCACGACTGAAAATACAGCCCGGCCAGCTTGAGGAAAGAAACGCCCACGCCTGCGCCCACGTAGGGCGTGAACCGGCTGCCCGCAAGCGGGAAGTCGTAATACGCGTTCAGCGAGAGGGTGCGCGTCGTCAGAGAATCGATGCCGGACGCGGATCTGCTCTCGTAGTTGCTGTTTTCGTCGCGCACCCTGCGGGAGCCGTCGAAAAAAGTGATGTCGGTGAATTTCTGCTCGGTGTCGTTTTTTCGCTGGGCCAGCGCCAGTTCCAGGCGGAATGCGCCCAGGGTGCGGCCGACCGAAATCTCGAACGCGGCGCCGTCGTCCGCATCCAGGTCGTAGTACCACCGGTAGCCGTCGGGCGCGCCCTCTGCGAGGTGGCTGCAGTCGTCCACGGGGTAGCAAGTGTTTTCACGGTTCCAGCCCGCCTGCTTCATACCGGAAGTCTTGCTGACCCCGACACCGGCGCCCACGTACCAGCCGGAGGGCTTCGCCTCCTGGGCGCCGCTCGCTCCCGCCGCGCCGAGGAGCGCGCATATAGCCAGCGCAGCCGCGAGCACATACGGTTTCCCGGGTGATGTCCGCATTCTATCACTCCCCGAAGAAGTACTTCACGCCGAACATCACGGACCAGTGGTTCATGCCGCTGATCGTGGTGAAGTTGGAAAGGCCTGCGACCGGGTGGAAGTCGTAGCCGCCTTTGACGTCTTCCATGTCGCCCACCACGGAGTAGGTGAGCTTGAGGCCGAGTTGCATCTTATCGCTCATGCGGTAGTCGAGGCCCGCGTGCAGATGTGCGGACAGGACGGTGTCGGTCAGGTCCTCGTTCTGGCGGCCGTTGTACTGCTCCGGCATGTCGCAGTCCGATGCGGGGTTCTTGCACGAGTACCAGGCCTCGAAATACACGCCGGACAGTTCGACGAAGGAAACGCCGGCGCCCGCGCCCAGGTAGGGCGTGAAGCGGCTGCCGGCAAGCGAGAAGTCGTAATAGGCGTTCAGCGAGAGGGTGCGCGTCGTCAGAGCATCGACGCTTGCCGAGGCTCTGCTCTCATAGTTGCTCACCGGGCGGGGCATGCTGCGCGAGCCGTCGAGATAGGTGATGTCGGTGAATTTCTGCTCCACGTCGTTTTTCCGCTGGGCCAGCGCCAGTTCCAGGCGGAATGCGCCCAGGGTGCGGCCGACCGAAATCTCGAACGCGGCGCCGTCGTCCGCATCCAGATCGTAGTACCACCGGTAGCCCTCGGGCGCACCGCCTGCGAGGTGGCTGCAGTCGTCCTCGGGGTAGCAGGTGTTGTCGCGGTTGTGGCCCGCCTGTTCGAGGGTGGAAGTCTTGTTGATCCCCAGGCCCAAGCCCACGTACCAGCCGGCGGGCTTCGTCTCCTGGGCGTAGCCCGCTCCCGCCGCGCTCAAGAATGCGCATACCGCCAGCGCAGCCGTGATGCCACACTGTTTCCTTGATAAAAATCGCATTTCGTCCTCTCCTGCCCGTTATTGGATGATTCGTGCGCAACCTCGTGATGAACGGCTCCAAAGCCCGGCGTCGCGGGCGTCAAAAAGCGCCGGGGATTCGAGGTGCGTCAGTCCGGATCGCCATGATGCCGCTCTATCTTTACTTCGGTGGTGAGTTCCGAACAACCGTTTCCCCGGAACACGCCCCGGCTCGGGGGGACGTCCGCGTAATCCCGGCCCACCGCCACGCGGACGTGGCGCTCGTCTCCCTCGGTGTTGTTGGTCGGGTCGAAGCCGACCCACCCCACGCCCGGAAACCAGCATTCCACCCAGGCGTGGCTCTCGCCCGTGGCCTCTCCTTCGGCTTCGGGCCCCAGATATCCCGACACGTAGCGGCATGGAACCCCCCAGCCGCGCACGATGGAGGCCATCACGTGCGCGTAGTCCTGGCAGACGCCTTGCCCGGTCTCGAGGATGTCCTCGATGGGGGAATCCACCTGGGTATGGCCCGGAATGTATTCGAAGACGTCGTGGAGTTTGGCGCAA
This sequence comes from Nitrospinota bacterium, assembly GCA_026706735.1. Classification (GTDB taxonomy): domain Bacteria; phylum UBA8248; class UBA8248; order UBA8248; family UBA8248; genus Bin107. The sequence continues at coordinate 52,743 of JAPOYD010000184.1, forward strand.
AGCTCGCGCGCGCTCACGAGGGGGTCGTCCCCCGGAGCGATGCCGTGCGCCGCCACGAACCCCTCCAGCGCCGGACTCGGGCGAACGAAGCGGCTCGGGTGCGCCATCGGGTAGAGCTCGGGCGTGCGGACGGCGCTCAGAAGCGCCTCCGACGCGCCGGGTTCGAGCCTCTCGGGAGCGGATGCCAGGGGACCCACCTCCACGCGCGATCGCGCCTGCACCTCGAAGCGCGGGTGCGGACGGGGACGATCGAGAAAGTGCGCGGTGTTGCCGAACGGGTCGGTGAACTCGAAGAGCCGGCCTTCGGGGTCGGTGCGCAGCGAGAACTCACACAGGGCCTGGGCGCGGTCGCGGAGCGGACACAGGTAGAGCGTCATCACCGAGGCCTCCACGGGCTCTGCGTAATCAAAGCGCATGGCGTGCTCGACCCTGTAGTTCACTATCACGCCGTGATCTCCTCGGCCAGGGAGCGGTTGACGTAGGCCGCCATCACCAGGTCGTGGAGCGCTCGGGTGTCGTTTCCTATCGCGCGGCAGAACGCGCCCGGATCCGCCTCCGCCGAGTCCGCCGCATCCATCTCGATGGCCGCCGTGAGGCGAAGCGCCATCCGGTGCGGCGGCGCGAGGGGATAGCGCGCGCCGAGCGGGTCGATGCCGGCGAGCACCTCCTCGATCCGCTGCGCCGAGAAGCGAAGCGAGCGGGGGAGTTCGGGGTTGCGGGCGAGAAAGCCGAGCACGTCCTCCCGCCGGACCTTCATCGAGTGGCGGCGGCAGTAGATTTCGTACGCGCGGCACACTTGAAGCAGATCCGCCCACGAGAGCGCGGCGACGCCCCATCTCGCGCCCGTGAACTCGACCCATGCTTCAAGGAGCGCGGCCTGATGCTGCGCCCGCTCGATGAAGCGGCCCAGCTCGAGAAAGCGCCAGGCGTCGTCGCGCGGCATCGTCGAGTGCACCACGCCCGCGAAAAGCCGCATGCGGTCGATGATATCGAGCGCGAGCCGCGCCGGCGCCTGCTCCCATTCCCTGGCGAAATCCACCTCCCGCATCCAGAGATAGCCCTGGTTCAGGCGCGTCCATATCGCGAGCGGAAGCTGCGCCCGCACGCGCTGGCCGTTCTCGCGCGCCTGACGCCAGCAAGAGAGGATGGAGTCGGGGTGCGCGCCCTCCTCCACGAGGTTGCCCGCGAGCGTGTAGGCGTCGGGGATGAGGTAGGCCTCGGCCTCCTCGAAGCCCGACGTCGCGCCGGGCGGGGGCTGGCCCAGCGCCCGGTATATCGCCGCCCAACCGACGGCCAGTTCGTCGACGGAGCGATCGACGAGCCGGGTGAGCTGATATTCGAGAAGACGCGCCGTCTGCTCGACGCGCTCGACGTAGCGGCCCATCCAGTAGAAATCGGCGGCGACCCGCGCCAGCATGATTGTGTCTCCTTTACGACCCGATGATGCCCGTAGGGGTCAATCCCGACCGAAGAGGGATTGCTGAAAAAGCCCTTACGGGTCGAGCCAAATCACTCCCCCCTTGAGGGGGAGTCGGTGAGGTAAGGGCGTAAGCCCGCAAGCGAACCGGTGGGGGGTATAATTCGGTATGTCGATAAAACGCACCCTACCCCCCACCGAATCGGCCTTCGTCCAATGGACTTGGCCTCTTCGACTCCCCCTCAAGAGGGGAGTGAAATTCAAAATCGCTTCCTGGCCTTTTTCAGCAACCCCTACCCGGTCGGCGATTCCTCCCTCCTCAGTCGGAATCGACCGTTACCCCTCCAGCACCCAGATGTCCTTGCAGCCCCCGCCCTGGCTCGAGTTCACGACGAGGCTGCCGCGCCGGAGCGCGACGCGGCACAACCCGCCCGGAACCACGTGCTGCTCCTCGCGTCCCTGCAGCACGAAAGGACGGATATCCACATGACGTGGCTCGATGCCCCCCTCGACGAAGCACGGCGAACGCGAGAGCGCGAGCGTGGGCTGGGCGATGAAATTCGCCGGATCCGCGCGCAGCCGCTCGGCGTATTCTTTACGCTCCGAAGCCGAGGCGTGGGGTCCGACCAGCATCCCGTAGCCGCCCGAACCGCCCACTTCCTTCACCACCAGTTCATCGAGATGCTCCAGCGTGTAGGCCAGCCCCTCGGGATCGCGGCAAAGATGCGTCTCGACGTTGGCGAGTATCGGCTCCTCATCCAGGAAATAGCGGATGATTCCCGGAACGTAGGCGTAGATGCTCTTGTCGTCCGCCACGCCGGTGCCGGGCGCGTTGGCGAGCACGAGGTTCCCCGCGCGGTAGGCGTGGAAAAGCCCCGCCGCGCCCAGGGCCGAATCGCCCCGGAACGTCACCGGATCGAGAAAATCATCGTCCACGCGGCGGTAGAGCACGTCGATGCGGCGAAGGCCCGCTGTCGTGCGCGCGTACAGGGCGGCGTCGCGCACGAGCAAGTCCTGTCCCTCGACGAGGTCGACGCCCATCTCGCCGGCGAGAAAGGCGTGTTCGTAGTAGGCGGAATTGAAGATGCCGGGCGTGAGCACCGCCACGTTCGGCTCCCTCGGCGAGTGGCCCAGAGAGACGAGCGTGGAGTGGAGATGCTCGGCGTAGTCGGCCACCTCGCGCACCCGGTGCTCGCGGTAGAGCCTGGGCAGCACGTCCTTGATGGCGTTTCGGCAGGCGAGCATGTACGAGACGCCCGAGGGGACGCGCAGGTTGTCCTCCAGGACGGCGAACCCCTCGTGGGTGCGGACGATGTCGGTCCCGCAAACGGCGACGTAGACGTCGTGGGGGACTTTCAGGCCGCGCATCTCCATGCGGTATTGCGGACAGCCGAGCACGACGTCGACGGGAACGACTCCCTCGCGCAGGCACCGGCCCTCGTGGTAGACGTCTTTCAGGAACAGGTTGAGCGCGGCGAGGCGCTGCTTGAGGCCGCGTTCGATGTGGTCCCACTCCGCCGCGCTCAGCAGGCGCGGCACGCAGTCGATGGGGATGATCCGCTCGGTGGCCTCCTCGGCGTCGAGCACCGTGAAGGTGATGCCCTCGTAGAGAAAGCGGCGGTAGACGCCCTCCTGGAGTTTTTCCAGATCCTCAGGGTTCAGTTCGGTGAGCGCGGCCTTCAGGCGCTCGCACGAGCCGCGCGGACTGCCCCCTGAGTCGAACATCTCGTCATAAAAGCGCGAATCCAGATCGTATCCTGAAAAAGGCCCCTCACCCTGTATCGAGGCAAGCGGCTCCGCCCCCGTGTTCATGCGCGCCTCCATGACGTACCGCGTTCGTGTGAGTTGATGAATCGCGAACAGGTTAACCGCGTTCGTGGCTTCGTTCAAGTTTTAAGAGGGCGCGCATCGCCTTGACCACCGACCGGCAATCCCGCTTTCCCCGGCCGCAAACCCGCTCTCTTCTTTTCGCGACGAACCATTCATGATGAAAATGAAATAGCCTGAATGAAGCGAATTCACCCCGGCTGGATCAGGGCCGGTAAAATTGCGGTTGCGCCGCAATGGCGCTTGTCATAGTATGTTTCGCTGCACCGCAACGCATTACCGGGTGAGTCTGAAAGGATGGTTGTTCCTTGGTTTCCGGCCGGTGAGCCGGCCGCTCATCATGTGGGTATAAATCAACTCTCATTACAAAGGAGAATCAAATGAAACGTCGTGACTTTATGACCGGCGCTGCGGCCGGGACCGCCGCTGCGGTCGCGGCCGGCAGCGGGCTGGCCCAGGCCCAGAAAGCGCCCGCCATGATGAAGAAGCGCATCGAGATGGCGATCGTCACCACTTGGCCGCGCGACTTCCCGGGACTCGGCACCGGGGCGCAGCGCTTCGCCAAGCGGCTCCAGGACATGAGCGACGGCCGCATCAAGGTGAGCTACTTCGCCGCCGGCGAGCGCGTCGGCGCCTTCGACTCGTTCGACGAGGTGGCTTCGGGCAACGCGCAGGCCTACCATGCGGCCGACTACTACTGGAAAGGCAAGCATCCGGGCTGGGCCTACTTCACCTCCGTTCCTTTCGGACTCACCTACACCGAGTTCAACGCCTGGATCCGCTTCGGCGGCGGACAGCAGCTCTGGGACGAACTGGCCGCGGGATTCGGGCTCAAGGGCGTCATGTGCGGCAACACGGGCGTGCAGATGGGCGGCTGGTTCCGCAAGGAGATCAACAGCCCCGACGACCTCAAGGGCCTCAAGATGCGTATCCCGGGCCTCGGCGGCGACGTCATGGCGAAGCTCGGCGCCTCGCCGGTATCCCTGCCGGGCGGGCAGATCTACGAGAACCTCGTTTCGGGCGCCATCGACGCCACCGAATGGGTGGGACCGTGGAACGACGAGTTCATGAAATTCTATGAAGCCGCCAAGTACTACTACTATCCGGGCATGCACGAGCCCGGCTCGATGTTGTCCGTGGGTCTCAACAAGAAATTCTGGGATTCGCTCTCGAAGGCCGATCAGACGCTCGTCGAGGCCGCGGCCGCCATGGAGAACGACGTCATGATGGCCGAGTACAACGCCAAGAACGGCGCTGCGCTCGCCCGGCTCACGCGCGATCAGGGCGTCCAGGTGCGCAAGTTCAACGACGACGTCTACGACGCGTTCGGGAAAGCGGCCGAGGAGGTCTTCGCGGGCGTGGTGACCCACAGCCCGCTCGCCAAGCGCATCCACGAGAGCTTCGACAAGGCGCGCCGCGAGATCGGCGCCTGGTCGAATCTCGCCGACCAGGCCTTCGTGGCGCAGCGCAACCGCGTCCTGGGCGTTTCGAGCTAGACGCCCGGCGCATAGCGTGACGGATCGCTACGGTTTTCCACGGTGACGGAAGCTCGGTTGGAGGAGGCGGACGAAAGACGGCCCGGCATCGCGGACGCGCTTTACCGCGCGTTCGCGCTGTCGCTGGCCGCGACGACCTTCGTTTTCCTCTTCAACAACTACCTTGTCTTCTGGCATGGCTGGCCGGGCGTCGCCGACATTTTCTCCGGGGCAGGAGCGACGTTCCTGGCATGGCTTCAGGTCGCCGGCTACGTCATCCCGGTCGTCGCCATCATCGTCTTCGCGCTCAGGAACCGGGAGAGGCCGTTCGCTTCGGACGCGGCGCTTCTCTATTCCGTCACCGCCTATGTCATCGCCGCGGCCTTCTGGTCGACGTTCTTCATCGGCATCGTCGACGGCGTCCTATCGTTCCTGCGCGTGGAAGGGCTCCTGCCCGCGGTATTCGGCAAGAAGCTGGCCCAGCAACTGGGCGTCTCGAGCTTCCGCGGCGTCTACGTGCATTTGCCGCTCATGCTCGCTGCGGCCGTTGTGGCCTACTACAGGCGCGGGCTCGACTTCATCTGGCTCGCTCTGCTCGTGGTCGTCGCCGAGTTCCAGATCGTGATCGCGCGCTTCATCTTCTCCTACGAACAGGCTTTCATGGGCGATCTTGTTCGCTTCTGGTACGCAGCGCTGTTCCTGTTCGCCAGCGCCCATACCCTGGTCGCCGGAGGCCACGTGCGCGTGGACGTGCTCTACACGCATTTCAGTGACCGGCGCAAGGCCCTGGTCAACGCGTGGGGGTCCATACTGCTGGGGGTGCCGCTGTGCTGGACCATCCTGGCCGTCGGCATGGCGGGAAAGGCGTCCGTCATCAACAGCCCGCTGCTTTATTTTGAAACCTCCCAGAGCGGGTACGGCCTCTACGTCAAGTACCTGATGGCGGGTTTCCTCGCCGTATACGCCGTATCCATGATGACGCAGTTTCTGGCGTACTACCTCGACGCCATGGCGGTTCTTCGCGGGCAGTCGCCCAGCGAACCCGTGCACGAGCCGGCCTGAACGTGGAACTCTTCTTTCTCGCACTACTGATCCTGGCCATGGCCGGAGCGCTGGCATCGGGCTACCCGGTGGCGTTCGCGCTGCCCGGCTCGGCCATCCTGACCATCGGACTCGCGTCGATCACCGGCTACCTCTTCGCAGGCGACGTCAGCGCCTTCTTCGCGCAGGACGGCCCCGTCCAGTGGCTCACCGCCGGCGTCACCAATTTCCGGGGCGTCTACTGGGAGGTCGAGCGCGACACCATCATCGCCGTACCCCTGTTCGTGTTCATGGGCATCATGCTGCAGCGCTCGAAGATCGCCGAAGACCTGCTGGTGACCATGGCGCGCCTGTTCGGGCCGGTTCCGGGCGGTCTCGGCATCTCGGTGGTGCTCGTGGGCGCGCTGCTCGCCGCCACCACCGGCATCCTCGGCGCCACCGTGGTCGCCATGGGCCTCATTTCGCTGCCGGCCATGCTGCGCAACGGCTACTCGCGCCAGCTCGCCACCGGGACCATCTGCGCGGCGGGCACGCTGGGGCAGATCATCCCGCCTTCCGTGGTGCTCATCATCCTGGCCGACCAGCTCTCGAACGCCACCGATCAGGCGGGCACGTTGCGGCTGGTGGACTTCAAGGCCTCCACCGGCCAGTTCATCATGCCCACGGAGTTCAGCATCACTTCGGCCAGCGCGGGCGACATGTTCCTGGGGGCCATCGTGCCCGGCCTGGTGCTGGTGGGCCTCTACGTCATCTACATTCTCGCGGTCGCGCTCATACGGCCCGGCAGCGCGCCGGCCATCCCCATGATAGGAAGTTTCGACCGCCAGTTCGCCTTCCGCGTGCTGCTGGCGCTCATTCCGCCCCTGGCGCTCATCCTGGCCGTGCTCGGCTCCATCATCGCGGGCATCGCCACGGTCAACCAGGCCGGCGCCATCGGCGCGGTCGGCGCCACCATCATGGCGGGGTACCGCCTGGCCGAGGGGCAGCGCGGGTGCTACACGCCGGCCATCATCGCGGGCCTTTCCCTGCTGGCGCTCTTCGTCCTCCTGACCACCGTCGACCTCAACATACGCACGGTTCACGGCGCCTACGAGGCTATCGGCGTGACGTTCGCCGCCATCGCGGTCGCAGGGCTGCTGGTCGCCGTGGCCTGGAGCGGCTGGCGCGTCTACCGCACCGAGCAGATGCTCGCGGGCGTCATGGTCGAGACCGCCAAGACCACGGCCATGGTCTTCATCATCCTCCTGGGCGCGGCCATGCTCACCTCGGCCTTCCGGGGCTTCGGCGGCGAGGAATTGGTGAAGGAGTTTCTCACCACGCTGCCCGGCGGTTTCTGGAGCCAGTTCATCGTCGTCATGGCGGTGATCTTCATCCTCGGGTTTTTCCTCGATTTCATCGAGATCGCGGTGGTGGTGGTGCCCATCGTGGCCCCCATCCTGCTCTCGGACCCCTCGGCCAACGTGACCGCCGTCTGGCTCGGGGTGATGATCGGCGTCAACATGCAGACCTCCTTCCTGACGCCGCCGTTCGGTTTCGCGCTGTTCTATCTGCGCGGCGTCGCGCCCTCCGACGTGCTGACGACGGACATCTACAAGGGCGTGGTCGCGTTCATCGTCCTGCAGCTCGTGGCCCTGGGCATCGTGGGTTTCTATCCTCCCCTCGTGAACTACCTGCCGATGCGCACGTCGCTCACCGGAGAGACCGCGCCGCCTCCGCGGAACCCGCGCCTCCAGAACTGCCTGGAGCAGCACCTGTTCGAGCAATACGACCGCGACGGCGAGACGATCCGCGCGAGCATTCGAACCGCGCAAAAACTCGACACCGGCTATCTGCCCGGGAAAGTTCGGGGGCAACTGACCGGCGGCATGGAGAAGGCGGCCCGCACCTTCGATCTGGTCGCGCAAGTGCGCCGAACCAGCGCGGAACGTGAGAAGTTCGGTGAGAGCTACAAGCCCGTACATACCGTCATCAGGCGCGTCAACGCGGACGAGAGGCGGATCGACCGCCATATCCGCGAACTTCGCACCACCATCCGGCGCATGGGGCGCGATACGGACGCGGCGGCGGCACTGCGCCACGAAATTGAAGAGTTGACGAAGCGAAGGGCTCGCGCCGAGGCGAGACGCCCCGAAGGCGGAAAGAAGATGCGCAGGCGTTACCAGACCCTGGAGCGGAAGGAGACCCGCGCCCGCCGCAACTACCGGCGCAACGTCGACGACGCCTACTCCTCCGTGCGCAAGGTGCGCGAGATGCTGGCGAAGGTGCCGGCCTTGGAGGAAGCCGGCGCGAAGCTCAAGGGGCTGCCCGAAATCCTCCAGACGCAACCAGCCAAAAAGGCGGGCTCCGCCATCCGTGAGGCCGAGCGGGCGTTTCGAAAAGTCCCCGGAACCTACAATTTGCGCTCTGGCCTCTCCAGGGCGCGCGCAGACTCCAGGCGGGGCAAGTCAGGCAAAAAGCGCGCCGAGAAGCGCCTGAAAGATGTGATCGCCCTTTACGAGCGCGAGGTGAAATGGCGAACCCGCGCTGCCCGGGAGCTCGACCCCGGCCTGGCCGCCTATGAGGCCGCAATTCGCGGAACCATCGGCATCCGGCAACTGGAGCGGCTCCCGACCCGTCTTGCGAAACCCGTGGCGGCCTGCATGTCGCATCACCGCGACATCTCGCTGAGCTTCTAGGGGCGCCATCCGCGGCGTGTAATCAAAACGAAAGCAGATTCGCTGCGACTCCCTCGCGCCATGGCGGGCCCGTGCCTGACCGCTCCGCCGTCCGGCGCCTTCGCCCCCGCCTGTTCCGTTATCCGGCGAAGTGATCCAAAGCGGCGAACCCGATACCCATCAGCGCCGCAACGCCCAGGGTTCTCATGAGAGACTGGCGCCGCCACAGGAGCATCGTCGCGCTCACCGCGCCGACGAGCAGGACCCGCCAGTCCAGGGTATGCCAGACCGGCGACAGTAGTTTGACCGGGCCGATTTGCAGGGAGGGCAGTTCGGCGAACAGCACATGCAGACCGAACCAGATGGAGAGGTTGAGGATGACGCCCACCACCGCCGCCGTGATCGACTCCAGCGCGCCCTTCAGCCTCGGCTGGGCCGTGAGCTGCTCGATATAGGGCGCGCCCGCGAATATCCACAGGAAACAGGGCGCGAACGTGACCCAGAGCGTGACCAGCGCGCCGGCGATTCCCATGCTTACCCCGCCCGCCCGGTACGCTGCGACATAGCCGACGAACTCCGTGACCAGTATCAGCGGCCCCGGCGTGGTTTCCGCCAGCCCCAGGCCGTCCATCATTTCCCCGGCGCTCAACCAGCCCTTGTGGGTCACCACATCCTGCGCCAGGTAGGCGAGCACGGCGTAGGCGCCGCCGAACGTGACCACCGCGAGGCGGGAGAAGAAATGGCCGATCCGCACCAGAATCTCGTAGCCGCCCACGGCCGCCAGCAGCAGCACCGGCGTCCACCAGACGGCCAGCCATATCGCCACCGTCCTCACCGTGCCGGAAACCGACCCGCCGCCCCGCCCGCTCCCGGTCTCTCCGGCGCTCCGGCCGCCCAGCAGGAAAAAACCGGCCAGGGCGGCTGCCAGGATGATGAGGGGGAACGGGAGCGAGAGAAAGAAGATGGCCACGAAGGCCAGGGCGGCGATGACCCAGTGCACGGCGGAGTGCAGCGCTCTCCTCGACACCCTCAGCAATGCCTCCATCACGATGATCAGAACCGCGCCCTTGATCCCCAGGAACAGCGCGGCCATGACCGGCAGGTGGCCCACGGCCATGTACAGCATCGCCAGGGCGAGCACCACCAGAGCGCCCGGCACCACGAACAGGAGGCCCGCCAGCAATCCGCCGGACACGCCGCGGAGCCGCCACCCCGCGTAGGTGGCGAGCTGCATGGCCTCGGGGCCGGGCAGCAGCATGCAGAAGCTGAGCGCGCCCAGGAAACTTTCCTCGTCGAGCAGCTGTTCCTCCTCCACCAGGATACGGTGCATGACCGCTATCTGCGCCGCCGGGCCGCCGAAGGAGAGTATCCCGACCCGCCAGAATACGGCGAGCATCCGCCGCCATGAGATGTCCGGTGCCAGGCGCAAGTCGTCTCCTGCGGAGTCTGCGGGGCCCATCATCGTTCTCCCTTCACGGTCGGCAAACCCTCCCTCATCGGGGTTGTTGAAAAGTCCTTCCCGCTCGGAATTGACCACAGCCGTCATTCCGGCGCATGCCGAAATCCAGAGCAGACGAGGATACTGAATCGCAGGACGACCAAGAAAAACGATAAAACGAAAAGACAAATACAAAAACAAAGTCCCTGGATTCCGGCATGCGCCGGAATGACGATCAAAACCGCATTCACCCGTAGCAGGGCGTCGAACTTCCCGAAGAGGGGAGTTCGACCTATGACCGCCCTACCCCCCGTGGCCGCCCGTATCGGATATGTCCTTCCCCGTGGTTGCGCTTCGCTGGGCCAGGCACGGGGCCTCGGACAGGCGCAAGGACCTGTCCGCTAGAAACCATCTACTTTCAGGCTCTCCATACGGGACTTCTTCAACAACCCCACATCAGTCGGGTTTGAATCCTTGCCGCCCCTGGCGGCGGCACCGGGAAACAAGCACACACCCCGGGCGCGGCTAACCCTCCGGGGCAAGACAACCGTCACCGCTTCGGGGCCAGCCATGCCCGCCTCGAGATGTAGACCCTGGCCTAGATTCTGGTTCACATGCTACGCATGTTCCACGTCAAAGGCGAGGAGGTCAGGCGATGCATCGAGTGGCCGATCAAACGGCTCGTCAAGATCGGGAACAGGGCATCCCGTAACGCCGGAAGGCGGCGGGTTCGCTTGGCCTTACGCCTCCAGTCCGCGCACCACTGCCGGGCGGCCATCGAATTTGGGCGATGCGAGAAGCCGCCCATTAAAATACAAATTATATAAACTTTACCAAGGGGAATTTTTGCCGCATAATTCCGGATATTCCAAATTCTGCATACTAAATTCTGTATAGAAAATCAGGCGCTGCGGGTTTTCGGACGGAAAGATGTTTCTTGTCTCGATGGACGGAACGCGAATTCCCTGTGAGGAAGACCGTACTCTATGAGGGAGGGGAACGTCATGCACAATTTGAGGAGCATGTATTTTTCATTGGCGGCATTAGTCCTTTTCGGGGCCTTCAGCCTCGGGCCGGCAAACCCTGTCGCGGCAGCAGATCGCATCTCTTTCGCCTCCAGCGGGGTAGGGGCCGTCTTCCACGTCATGGTGGGAGGCATGGCCCCGTATGTGAGTGAGCGCATCAAGGATCTGGAGGTGACGGCGGAGGCTACACGGGGGTCGCTGGAGAATCTGCGCCTGGTCCAGAAACGCGAGTCGGACATGGCCTTCATCGTCGGGTTCATCCTCTACGACGCGATGCACAAGAGGGGGCGCTTCAAGAAATCGGACTACAGGAAAGTCCGCGGCGTCTCGGCCGTCTACAAGGGTCTCCACCACTGGGTGACCCTCGCGAGCAGCGGGGTTCGCACCATGCGGGACCTGAAAGGAAAGACGGTCGCCGTGGGCCCGCCGGGCAGCGGGGTGTCCCGCGCGTCCGTCAGGGCGCTGAAGCTGATGGGGATCCACTCCGACGTGAAGGTCCGGAAGATGGGATGGGCGGATGCGGGCAACGCGCTGAAGGACGGGAATATCCACGCGTTCGCCGCCATGTCGGCCATCCCCGTTCCCGTAGTCGTCAACGTCGCCGCCAGCCATCGCATCAACCTGCTGCCCGTGGACAAGGGGCTGATGAAGTCCATCGTGAAAGTGAACCCCACCTATTTCGAGATGAGCGTTCCGGGCAAAACCTACCAGGGCGTGCCCAAGCCGGTCCCGATGCTCGCCTATGAAGCTTTCTGGGTGGCCCATGAGGATGTGAAACCGCGGGCGGTATACGAGATGCTCAAGGTGACCTACAAACCCAAGACGCGTAAATTCCTCAATAACGTTCACCCGGGCTGGGCCCAACTCGCTCCCGGGGTGAAGCGTATGCAAAAACTCATCGGCTTGCGCCTGCACCCGGGCGCCGAGCGATACTGGCGGGAGAAGGGGCTGATTAAATAAGTCTTCCATGTCGTGAAAGCCGCGGCAGCTTACGGGGGGTCGGCCCATAGAAGAGAACATGAAAACCGGAAGACGGGACTTCGCGGCCCGTCTCCGGGAGGGGGTGGCGGCCCTCTTTTCTCTCATCTACATCTACCAGGCGGGATTCGGCACGTTCGACCCCGAGGTGCACCGAGGCCTGTACATCCTCTTCACCCTGCTGCTGGTCTTCCTCTTCTACCCTTCGCCAAGAGGTTCACGCCTGCGTTTCGGACTCCTGGCGGACAACCTGTGCGTAATCTTCGCCGTGGCCTCCATCGGGTATTTCATTGTCGAGTACCCCCGCTTCGCCGAGGACGCCGGCCTCGACCTCGGGCCGTGGGACAAGGCGATGGGCCTGATGGCCATCGCCATGGCGCTGGAAGCGTGCCGGAGGACTCTGGGATGGATCCTTCCGGCCCTGGCGGTCTTCTTTCTCCTCTATCTCTTCTGGGGCCCTCACTTCCCGGCCGCCATCGCTCACCGGGGGTACAGCCTGGACCGCGTAATCGGCCTCATGTACGCCAGCACCGAGGGCATATTCGGGGTGATCACCTATGCCTTCGCCACCTATGTCTTCCCCTTCATGATCTTCGGCGCCTTCCTGCGAGAGACCGGGGCGGTGGACTTCTTTCTGGACCTCTCCAGGGCCACTGTGGGCACGCTCCGGGGAGGGCCGGCGAAAGCCGCCGTGATTTCCAGCTTCATCCTGGGATCCCTGATGGGAAGCTCGACGGCCAACACGGCCATCACGGGAACGGTCACCATTCCCCTGATGAAGCGATCCGGTTTCCGCCCTCACGCGGCCGGGGGCATCGAGGCGGCGGCCTCCATCGGCGGCCAGTTCATGCCGCCGGTGATGGGCGCGGGGGCGTTTCTCATGGTGGGCCTCACGGGCATCCCTTATCTGGAGATCATCAAAATCTCCGCCATCCCGGCCGTCCTGTTCTTCTTCAGCGTGTTCGTCCTGGTTCACTTCGAGGCCTGCAAGGAAGGCCTGGAGCCCCTCTCCCGCGCAGAGATGCCCGCCCTGGGGGCGACGCTGCGCAAGGGCTGGCTCTTCCTGGCGCCTATCGGCGTCCTCGTCTTCTTCCTCGTGCGGGGCGCCTCACCGTCCCGGGCGGCGTTCTTTACGCTTGCGGCCATGGCCCTTCCGGCCCTGGTGTACGGGCGGAACCGGGCCCCGCGCCAGTTCTATAACGCCCTTTCCCTCGGGGGCAGGGACAGCCTTTTCATCGGCGCGACGGCGGCGGCGGTGGGGATCATCGTGGCGGCCATCGTGCTTCCCGGCATGGGCCTCAAATTCTCCTACCTCGTCATGCAGCTCTCGGGCGGTTTTCTCCCGCTCGCCATCGTCCTGATCGCCGCCGCCTCCTACTTCCTCGGCATGGGCCTGACGGTGGTGTCTTCCTACCTGGTGCTGGTCACCCTTGCGGGGCCGGCGCTAATCGAACTGCAGGTGCCGCTGTTGACTGCCCACCTTCTGGTTTTCTGGTACAGCCAGAACGCCACCATCACTCCTCCCGTCTGCCCTTCCTCCTACGTGGCGGCGGCCATCGCGGAAGCCGATTTGTGGAAAACGGCCTTGTGTTCGCTCAAGATGGGCCTGGGCCTCTACTATATCCCCATACTCTTCGTCTACACGCCCCTTCTGTTCTCAGAATCGCTTCTCCGGACCGCCTGGACGGCCGGAGCAATCGCACTGGGGATCGTCGCCCTCTCGGCCACCCTCCAAGGCTTTTTGATTCAGCGGCTTAAAACCGGAGCGCGCGTGATTCTCGGGATGGCGGCGCTGGCCCTCTCCTGGCCGACGCCCTGGCTGAACGTTCTGGGCGCGGGGGTGTTGGCGGCGATGCTCTTTCAGCAGCGTCTCTGGACGCGCGCAGCAGTCGTTCGCTAAAATCAGAACCGGTCTGGCCAGCCCGTCTCAGGCGCGCTGCTGGTTTTCTGTGCGCTGGAAATGGGGGAGGACTTCTTCACCCAGCAGGCGGATCGCGTTCATGATCTTCGCGTGGGCAAGCCCTGGAAACTGCATGCGGAAGTGCATGGAGGTCGTTCCGAGTTCGTCGCGGTATCGCTCGATCTGGCGGATGCAATCATCCGGCGAGCCCAAGATGAAGCGCCCCCTGAGATTTTCCGTGGCTTCCGCGCCCCGCTCCACGGGTTTTCCCTCGTCGTCCACCAGGTGGCCCCAATCGAGATACTCCTGGTAGTTGTAGAGCATGGGTTCGCGCGCCTCCTCCCAGGCTCGCTCGCTCTCCTCGGCCACGTAGGCTTCGCGCCTCAGGGGGAACTCCACACCTGATGCGTCCTTCCCCGCCTCGGCCAGGGCGTCGAGATAGACTTGTTTCCGCTCCTTGAGCAACTTGAGCGGGGTGACCGGGTCGGCGAGCCAGGCGTCTCCCATGCGCGCGGCGCGGCGGACGGCGGCGGGCAGCTTGGCCCCCACCCAGATGGGAGGGCACGGCTTCTGCTCAGGCCGGGGCATGAGGGTTACGTCAGTCATCGGAAAGCAGGGGCCCGGGTGCGTCACGCCGCGCTCCGTCATCAACCGGCGCACCAGCCCGAGGGCCTCCTCGAAGCGGGCGGCGCGATCCTCGAAGGGGACGCCAAAAGCCGCGAATTCCTCCCGCCTGTAGCCGAGCCCCACCCCCAGCACGAAGCGGCCCCGCGACATGATGTCCAGCACCACGGCATCCTCGGCCACCGCCAGCGGGTGATAGAAGGGCAGGAGGAGGACGCAGGTGCCGATCCGCATCCTCTCCGTCCGGGTGGCGATGCCGGCGGCGGTCACCATGTTGGAGGGGAAATAGCCGTTGTCCTCCACCATGTGGTGCTCGCTCGTCGTCACCATGTCGAAGCCGTACTTCTCCGCCAGGGCGATCTGCTCCAGCGAATTGTGATAGGCGTCCACCCAGTCTCCGGTGCGGGACTGGTAGCTGTAGTGCAAGGCGAACTTCATGGCTTCGTCCTCCTGAACGCTCCGCAAGATTGATACAAAAAATACGCTCGGATCCTCAGCCGGATGCTCGAAAGCCGCTTTCCACCGGCAGAATCAGGCGATATTCGCAACCGGGCAGCTTGTTGTCCTTTCAAGTTGCATATAAGTGCGTTTATATCGTCCCTGCGGGAGAAACGCGAACATCGTATCGATTCTCCGAATACCTGCCTAGAGGAGGAGTTGTTGAAAAAGCCCCCCTCACAAGGAGGGTTGGGGGGTTGAACCCTTGAAAAGTCCTCCTCGCTCGGTCGAACCCTCATTCATCAATCGGATTCGACCTCCTTCATCGGTCGGAATCGACCACCGCCATCATTCCGGCGAAAGCCGGGATCCAGAGCAGACGGGGATACCGAATCGCAGGACGGCCAAGAAAAACGAGAAAGCGAAAAGGCAGATACAAAAACAAAGTCCCTGGATTCCGCATTCTCTTCCTCATCGGGCGAGAATGATTGCTGGAATGACGTACAAAAACAAATTTGTCGTGGTTCCCGAGAAGTCGGTTTCGACCGAAGAGGGAGAAAACGCCGCCTATCGTAGCCGAACAGGCTCATTGCCTGTCCGGGGTCGCGACCTGTCCCTATAACTGATGCGGAAGTACAACGGGTTCGACGAGGAGCCTTGCATGATGACCTGTTTTTAGGCTATATTTGGTTCGGTAAGGAGAGAGTCGATGAAGTTATCTAGTCGAATCAAGCCAATCAGTTATCTCAAGGCCCACGCCTCGGAGATCGTGCGCACGCTTCGCGACGATCGGGAACCCCTAATCGTCACCCAGAACGGCGAAGCCAAGGCGGTCGTGCAGGATATCGACACCTACGAGCAAACGCAGGAGACCATGGCGTTGCTCAAGATACTCGCGCTCGGTAATCGCCAGATCGAAGCGGGCCGGGTTCGGCCAGCCGCCGATCACGTCGCGCGGCTGCGGGAGCGGCGACAGACTCCCTGATGTCCTTCTCGGTTCAGTTGACCGATGACGCGGCGCGCGACCTTGAAGAACTCTACGATTACGTAGAAAGACACGATGCGCCGGGCAGGGCGGAACACTTGCTGGAGCGAATCGAGAGGGTGTTCGAAAGCCTCTCTGAGCATCCCCACCGCGGAAATTATCCGAACGAATTGCTGGAGGTCGGAATTCGGGAATACCGTGAAGTCTTCTTCAAGCCCTACCGCGTCATCTACCGGGTGATGGGAAACGACGTCTATGTGCTCCTTATCGCCGATGGGCGGCGTGACATGCAGACGTTGCTACAGCGGCGCTTGCTCCAGCCTTGAACCCCGGCTTGTGTGCTATTGGTAAAAAAGCGGAGAGGAAGACGCAGCAGGTTCGGAGCGCATGCGCATTCGCCGGGATCGGCCCCGTTCCCGTCAAGTGATGAGAACCCCCTGAGGCGGAGATTGCTACGGCGAACCTGTCTCCGGACTCCCGGACGCGGCGCGCCGGACGAACTGTCCGTAGCCGGGCTCCTGCACGAGTTCTCCGTCTCTCAAGAGCGGCTTTCCGCGCAGGAGGCTGAGTTCCAGCCGGCCGGTGAGTTCCCACCCCTCGAAGAGCGAGTAGTCGGAATTCGTGTGCTGCCCCGCCGCCGTGACGGTCGAGCGCCCGGTCGGGTCGATTACGACGAGGTCGGCGTCGGAACCGACCCCGAGCGCGCCTTTCTGCGGGTAGAAGCCCAGGGTGCGCGCCGGGTTCTCGCTCGTGAGCTGCACGAGTTGCTCTGCCGTAATCCTCCCCTGGGCGACGCCCTCGCTGTAGAGAACCGGAAGGAGGGTCTCGATGCCGGGCGCGCCGAAGGGCGACTCGGTGAAGGGCGGGTCGTTTTTCTGCGCCACGGTGTAGGGGGCGTGATCGCTCCCGATGAGGCTGATCCATCCCTCCTGGATGCCCTTCCAGAGCGCTGCGATGTCCGCCTCCTCGCGCAGGGGGGGCGCCACCTTGGCCGGGGCGCCCATCTCGCGAATGGCATCCCCGGTGAGGGTCAGGTACTGCGGGCAGGTTTCCACGACGATGTCCTTGCCGGCCGCCAGCCCGCGCCGCGCCTCATCGAGCGCGAGCGCCGAGGTGAGGTGAACGATGTAGAGCGGACAGCCCGCCAGATCGGCCAGGTGGATAGAGCGCGCCACATTTTCGGCCTCAAGCTCGGGCGGGCGTGAGTATTCCTGGAAATCCGCGCCGTCCATCCCGGCGTCAAAAGCCTTGTTCTCCAGATAGTCGATGACGGGACCGTTTTCCGCGTGAACGAGCACGGTGCCGCCGTGCCGCCCCGCGATATCGAGCGCGGCGTAGAAGTATTCGTCCGGGATGCAGCGGCCGCGGCCCCGCTTCTTGTAGCCCATCATGACCTTGAAGGTCGTGACGCCGCTATCGATGGCCTTGGGAATTTCGGCGAGATACTCGAAATCCTCGAATATCCAGGCGTGCAGCGAGAAGTCGACGACGCTCCCCGCCTCGCCCTCCTCGCGGATGCGCCCGAGCGTAGTGAGCATGGTCTCGTTCTCCTCGCCCGTGGCGAAGACGACCATGGTGGTGACGCCCCCGTGCGCGGCGCTGCGGGCCACGTCGGCCAGGGAATCGATATGGTTCGAAAACGCCCGGCAATGGACGTGGGGGTCGATGACGCCCGGAAGAACGAGCTTGCCCGTCACATCCAGCACCTCTTCGGTGGCAGGCATGCTCTCGGGCGCGCCCACGCAGGCGACCTTTCCGTCCCGTATGCCGAGGGCAGCCTCCTGGCGGCCGTGGCCGGATACGATCGTGCCGCCCGTAACGAGCAGGTCGAGCGGTTTGTCGTGGGAACTATCTGTCATGAAAACCTCCCTTGCGGACAGCCTCCCTCGCCGGAATAAAGGGTCGTTTCACGTCTGTCCCTTTTTGCGGAATGAAGCGGCAATTGAATTTTAATGCTTTCGCAGATGACGAAAGAGCATATCATAAAACCCGGATGCATCGCGCCTCGATGGCGGATTGCCCGAAGGCTCTAAAACCCGCATGAGGATGGCCTTGCGGGCCGATACGGATGTGGAGTGAATTGAGAGGACTATCCGTCTACCCGGACAAGCCCTGCGCCGGCTGATCGGGTATTCGCCATGGAGAGGCAAGTGCCCGCAAACCTTTCTTTCCCGGGGTTGTTGAAAAAGTTTTGATTTCGTGATTCGGAGTAAGTAGCCGACCGGGAAGAGAGGAGACAACACTCCCCCCTTGAGGGGGAGTCGAAGAGGCCGAGTCCTTTGGACGAAGG
>JAPOYD010000172.1 GCA_026706735.1 Nitrospinota bacterium
ATCCAAGGTCGCGGACGAGCATGGCATCGTTGTGCTCAGTGCCGAACGCGCCGGGATCATCCAATGCGCGGCAGCCGACCAGTGCCACCATGGGCAGCCGCAGGCCCGCCGTAACGGCCAGAGGCTCCATCGCATAGAGCCAGCCCACGCCGCTCGAACCGGTGAACACCCGCGCGCCGCAGGCAGAGGCGTGTTTGACGATCTCGAACTGGCCGTGTTCGCTCTCCGCCGGAATGTAGTCGGCGTCGAAATCGCCCTCGGCGATGAATTTGGAAACATACTGCATCACGGTGTCATACGGACGGATCGGATACGCCGTGATGACATCCACGTCGGCGAGGCGGCAAACGTGCGCCATGACCTCGCTTCCAGTGAGGAGATGAACTCCCGCACCTTGTTGTTGTTCGGTAGCTGTCGCCATCAGTTCGCTCCTATTATCCTATTTGAGGTCTTGGAGAGATTTGACCTGGGCCGTTTCGGGGTTGTGGCCCATTTCGATGCCAATCCCGGAGAACGCCTGCCCAAGACCGGTGATGGGGTGACGACCCTCTATCTTGCCGGTGCTGATCTTCTCGTCCATGTATTTGTCGTAATCTTCTTTGTCCTCCTGCCACATCTGCCACTGGCTGTCGCGCTCTTCGAAGACGACCTCGTTCACCATCGTGATGCAGTCCTTGACGGGGCAGATGGCCTCGCACACGCCGCAGCCGCAGCAGGCTTCCATGTTGGCGTCGAAGTAGCCGTCCGGCGTGACGTCGAAACAGGTGTCCGGGCATGCAACCCAGCACAGGGTGCATTTCGTGCATTTCTCAAAAGACACGACCGGACGCATGGTGCGGGTTGACCACTTCTTGAAGTAGGGGTTTCTCCCCGGCTCGTAGCCGCCCTCGCCTCCCCTGAAGCCCTCATGGCCGCCCACGCCGTCGATGACGACGCCCTGACGCATTTCGTGCCACTTGAGGAGTTCGAACGTGAAGGGAACTTCATCGTTGCCCTGGCCGGGTTCGATTTCGACAGGACGCAGGTCTTCATAAACTTCTCTCGCGGCTTCGACGTGCGTTTCCGAGCCGATGTTCTCGCGGATGGCCGATTCCAGAGAAGCTATCGAGCACATGGTGGGCTCGGCCTTGAGGGCCGCAGCCAGACAGCGCGCGTCGGTGCCGTCGTCCTTGTACACCCAGAGGCCGGCGAAGCTCGCCTCGCCCGGGATGATCGCGAGTTTGTAGGGCGTGTCCCTGCGGTGGATGTGCTGGACGAGTTCGTCTTCTTTCTGGTTCGAGGTGACGATCAGCGTACCGCCGGGCTTGGTGACGGCGTTGATGGGCTGGAGCCCGTACCACGCCCAGGATTCCACGCCCTTGCAAAGCGTGTCGTCCACGCAGATGGATATGTCCACCTGTTTCGGTTCGTACTGCGCGGCTACGGTCTCGAGTTCTTCCTCGTTGTCCGCGATGTAGCCGAACTGCTTGGCCGGAATCCCGTTGCGCTCTGGCGAATCGCTGTAGCGCCCGAAGGAGATGCCCGGTTTTCCTTCTTTCACGGCCGCGAGGATCAGCGTCCGCGAAATTTTCACGGCAAGGCTTTTCTGAAAAATACCTCTGTAAATCACTTCAAACGATATGACGCTCACATTCGGTACCCCCCACTTTGGAGTTGAAGAAGCTGACGTTTTAACCTAAAGGCGGAATTTCCTCAAATTCGGTTCACAAGAATTCCATTTCTCCGATATCCCGGTTTCACCTGGATTCGACCTCGCTGCCTTTAATGTCGACCAGGTGGCTGATCATACCCGCCACGGCCTTGTTCTGGTCTTTGTTGCTGACGGCATCGAGTATCTCCTGGTGCGCTTCCCACGAACGGAAGCGAGCGCTTTCGTCACGACCAAGCGAGCGTTCGCGCATCTCGCTCATCGAATTGAGCAGGCTGCTGAGCAGATGGTGCAAGAACTGATTCTTGGCGGCCTCGGCGAGCCCTAAGTGAAACTGGGTATCTTCTTCGAGGCCCAAGCCGCCGCCTTCTACTGCGTTATGTTGCCGGCGAAGCGTGCCTTCCAGTTCTTCGATTTCCACGCCCGTCGCACGCTCGGCGGCCAGGGCGGCGATTTGAGGCTCCAGAACCAGGCGCGCCTCGAAGAGGTGATGAATGCCGCTTTCCGCATCGGAGGAAACTTTTTCGGAAATCACTTGAACCATGGATTCAGGATGCGCCGTGACGAACGTACCCTCTCCTTGCCTCGTCTCCACCAGCCGGGCGGATTCGAGAGAGCGCGTTGCTTCGCGAACGGAGTTTCTCCCGACGCCAAATTGCTCGCACAACTCCCGCTCCGAGGGCAGTTTCTCGCCGGGCTTTATCTCGCCCTCCAGAATCAAGGAGGTGAGTTGCGCGACGATGGCCTCGTAGACGCGCGTCTTTTTTACCGTCTGCAGTCTGTCGCTGATTGCCACGCTTCAAGCCCTCAAATATGCACCCCACAGAGAGGCTCATCACCTTATAGGATTGTCCTACCAGTAAATTTACGTCTGTTTCCAGGGAGTGTCAACCGAAAATACGGGCAAATACAGGGTTTTGGAGTCAAATACGTGAAAATTAAAAAATTTTGCTTGCTGGAGGGACAATTTTGACCGCCATTCCGGCATTCGCCCTCTCCCTGCAAACGGCTCTGAAGGAACCGCTCCTCGGCTATGCCTGCTCCTGTCAAGATGCTAGGATTCCTTATCTTCAATCTCGCGCCGTCACATCGCTATGAAAGACACGACCCTTGAAAAAATGGCAAATCCTCGCCCTGCTCACCACCGGCCATGCCTGTGAACACTGGTTCCAGGGCGTCTTGGGACCCGTCATTCCCTTTCTCGCGGCGGACTTAGGGCTAACGCTGACCCAGGTGGGGCTTCTCTTCACCGGCAGAGCGGTGATGAGCGCTTTCAGCAGCGTGGGAACGGGCTACGTCATCGACGCCTACGGCGGCGGGAAATGGCTGCTGGTCGGCTGCATGGCTTCTGTGGGATTGTTTTATGGCGGGGCGAGCTTCGCGGCGGGTTTCCTCACGCTGGCGCCCATCATCTGGCTGAGCGGTCTGGCGACGCACTGTTGGCACCCGCCCGCCATGGGTTTACTGGGAATGCGCTTCGATAACCGAAAAGGTTTCGCGCTGGGCATACACGGTACGGGCGCGAATCTGGGGCAGACCCTGGCGCCCATCATCGCGGGTTACTTGCTCCTCGTCATGAGTTGGCGGGGTGTTTTGATGGTGAACACGATACCGCTTTTCGCCACGGCCATACTCTTGTGGATTTTTCTGGAGCCGTTTCAGATCAGCGGAAAGAAAAAGCCGGGTTCTTCGGGCACTCCCGGGAATTTCGTTGATGCGCTTATCAAAAATCCCGGGATGATGGGGGCTTGCGTCTTCTCGGGCGTGCGGACGCTGGCGCACAACGTAGTCTCGATATTTCTGGCCATATTGCTGGTGAGAAAATACGGCGTGGGTCCGAGCACCCTGGGCCTTGCGCTTGGCGTGTACTCGGCGGCCTCCATATTTCCCGAAACGATCGTCGGCTATCTCTCCGACAGGATTTCCCGAAAGCTGATCCTCTTCTTCGGGATCGCCGGCGGCGGAATCGCGCTGTTCCTGATTCCCCACGCGGGCACGGGTATTTCCCTATACATCTGCATCGCGTCAGTCGGCGTTTTTCTCATCTCCATGCGCTCGGCTATTTTCGCATATGGTTTCGAGGTTAGTCCGCCCAGGCTGGCGGGCAGCGTCGTCGGCGTTATTTTCACGGCGAACCAGATTTTTGTTGGCCTTGGATTGTTTTTTCTAGGTATACTGGCGGATGCATACGGCTTGGAGTTCGTTTTCGGAGCAATCGGCATCGCATGTCTGGGAAGTCTGATCGCCTTCTCATGGTTGCCCAGAACGGAAGAGAATTCGCCCCTTCACCAGGCAGCGGCGAATCCGGGAGATCCTATGCGCTAGTCCTTCATGATTCGTGTGGGGGGATGTGATATGAGCGATCGGATTGATGAACACCCGGGATTTTCCCATATCGAAAAACTTTTGCCGGGGGGCGCCCCCACCCCGGCGGCGAAAGATCTTCTCAGCTTGATTGGAGTCAGCGACCCTCTGGGTGTAACCAGGAACCTGCAATCCCTGGCCTTACACCCTGCGTTTCCGCGCAACAATTCTGAGTTCTTGCTCCAGTTGATGTCTTCACTGCGTGATACGTTCGACCCGGAGCGCGCCCTGAGCAACTTCGAGCGCATTCTGGGTACTCGCGAGAAGCCGGATTTGCTCTTGAAAACCCTCACCCGCTCGGACGAGCGCAGGGCGGAATTCTTCGCGCTGGCTGGCGGGAGCCAGTTCCTGATCGAAACGATTCTCAGGCATCCTCACTTTCTCGACTGGCTCCTTCGGGCCAGCACTTTGAGATCCGCCCGCACCAAAGAAAAAATGGTCTCCGAGCTATGGAAGTGGGTGCAGGAGAGTCGTGATGCGCCCAACGGGCCGGAAAATGCCATGCGCCGGTTCCGTCAGCGCGAATACCTGAGAATTGCGGTGTTGGACCTGATGCGGCAGGCGTCTCTCATGGAGATCACCACCAACCTCTCCTACTTGGCGGACGCCTGCCTGGAGGCGGCTGTCCGGATCGCGAGAGCAGAACTCGAGGAGAAATACGGTAAACCACGTCACAAGATTTCGGGCGGGAGGTGGCGAAATACCGAATTCAGCGTCATCGGGATGGGCAAGCTAGGCGGACTCGAACTCAACTTCAGTTCGGACATCGATCTGATCTTCGTATATTCATCGGACGAAGGAGAGACGACCGGGGTGACGGACCCTCACACCGGTCGGACGAAAAGGGTCATCTCCAATCATGAGTTTTTCGCTCATCTCTCCAGGCGCCTCATATCCCTGATGGCGAAAAATACCGAAGAAGGCCATGTGTTTCGCATCGACACGCGTCTCCGGCCCGAGGGTTCCCAAGGCGCGCTGGCCTATTCGCTTAGAAGCTGCGAAGTCTATTACGAATCCTGGGGTGAGACGTGGGAGCGGCAGGCCCTCATCAAATCCCGCCATTGCGCGGGTTCCGCCGCCTTGAGCGATGATTTCATGAAAATGATTCGTCCTTTCGTGTATCGGCGGACGATGGACATCAGCGTGCTCGAGGAGATCGGCCGCATCAAGAGCCGCATCAACGAAAATCTCAAAGGCGCGGACGCCGCAACGCGAAACGTAAAGCTCGGCGAAGGCGGCATCCGGGAGATTGAATTCATCACCCAGGCTCTGCAACTCATCTATGGCGGCCGCGAAACGCTCCTCCAGAACCCGAGCACGCTCGAGGGTCTCTCAATCATCGAGGCGCTCGGCCTCCTGCCCCCGCATGAGTGCGACCAACTCTCGAACGCCTACGTGTTCTTAAGAGACGTGGAACACCGCGTGCAGGTCACTCACGGTTTGCAGACGCATGAGATTCCGGCTGACGAGAAGAGTTTGAACGTGCTGGCGCGCAAGATGGACTGCGCGGAGAGCAATGAACTGAAAACCCGGCTGGCGTATCACCAGAACAACGTATCGAGGATTTTTGAAAATATGTTCCAAAGCGAAGACGGAGAGGAGGAAGTGGAAGCGGCGAGCAGCCGGCCGACCCCGGCGCTTACACTGGGAGATTCATTGTCCGCCGAGGATCTGGCGACATACAGCTTCGTGGATCCGGAAGGCGTCAGCACGCACCTCAAACTTCTCCGCAACGGCGCATCACTCGAGCACGTCAGCGCCAAGGCGAAACGGATTTTCGATGAACTCTTGCCCCGCCTGCTCTATCAGACGCTCGACCTTCCGGAACCGGACAGAGCCATCGCTCACCTCAATAAATTCGTGGAGCGAGGAGGCGGTCGCGAATCCATCCTGGGATTCATGGCCGAGCAGGAAGAATCGCTGGAAATCATTCTCAAGCTCTTCGCCTCGAGCAATTACTTGGCCGAGGTTTTGATCGAACAACCCGGCCTTCTCGAAACGCTCTTTCAGAGGGAAACCCTCTCCGAACCGCGCTCAAAGGAGGCGCTTGCCGGGGAGTTGAAAAAAATAACTGACGCGCAAATCTCGACGGAAGAAAAATTCACCCGTCTGCATTGGGTCAAAAAAAGCGAGGAACTCGCCATAGGCATCAGAAGCATTCTCGGGGCGGCGGATATCCTGGAGACCCTCTCCTCCCTCTCCTACCTCGCCGAAGCCATACTCAAGTGCGGCTACGAGATTGCCCACGAGAGAATGCTCAGACTCTACGGCGTCCCGGTGGAAGCGGAAACGGGGGGCGAAGCCCGATTCGCCATCATCGGACTCGGCAAGATGGGAAGCGGGGAGATGAACTATGGCTCGGATCTGGACTTGATATTCGTCTACAGCGCCGCCGGGAAAACGAGCGGACAAATCGACGGAAAACCCGCCGAATACAAATCCGTCTCGAATCATGAGTTCTACATTAAGGTCGCCACGTGCCTCCGCGACGGCCTCGCCTCCTCAGGCTCCAGTGATCGGACATACGAAATGGACCTGCGTCTGCGGCCCGAAGGTGAAAAAGGTGCACTGGCCGCGCCGATAGATGTATTCATGGACTACTTTAAGAACCGTGCTGAAATATGGGAAAGACAAGCGCTTACGAGATCAAGATATGTTGCAGGTTCGGAAGAGTTCGGCGCGGAATTCATGGCGCTTGTGAATGATTTCGTATATGAGAGCGAAGCGCCCGCAGACCTCGTCGATCAGGTTCGCCACATGCGCGGGCGCATCGAAAACGAGCTCTCTCGTGAGGATGAGGGAATTGCTGACATCAAACTCGGACCCGGGGGGATCATCGACATTGAGTTCTTGACGCAGTGTCTTCTGATTCAAAATGGAGGGGCGTATCCAGAACTCCGGATTCCGAATACCTACCTTGCATTACAAGCGCTGAACAAAGCGGGGTTGCTTACAGACCAGGATACCGGCGCGCTGCTCGATGGATACCGCTTCTTGCGCCTCGTCGAGAACCGGCTCCGCATCGGTAATGCGCAGTCGATCAACATTTTTTTGAAAACACGGCGGGCGATGGACATGTTGGCGCGTCGGATGAATTTCGTGGATGATATGGATGGAAGCGCCCATGCCAAGTTATTGGCCCTGTATGAGACAAATACGGCCCGCGTGAGAGAGGTTTATGAGAAAATCGTAGTCGCGAACGAGTGATTTCCCGGCTGGAGTCACCTGACGAGCATCCCCGCGCGCATTCCTTTTCACACAACCAACGCCAGAGGTATCGAATTGCTAATCAATCCTGATCGTTTTCGCCAGTCCATCGAGGAGATGGCCCGCATCGGAGCGACCAAAGGAGGCGGCGTGCATCGCCTCACGCTCTCAGACGCCGACAAACAAGCGCGGGATTTGTTCGCCAAGTGGGCAGACGATGCCGGCCTTGAGTTGCAGATCGACGAGATGGGCAATATGTTCGCCAGACGCTCAGGCCGGGAAGACGACGCCCCACCCGCTATGGCGGGCAGCCACCTCGACAGCGTGCCCAATGGAGGGCGCTTCGATGGCTCGCTGGGCGTGCTGGCCGCCCTCGAAGCCGTACGGACGTTGAACGACAAGAAGATATTGACAAAACGTCCGATAGAGATCGTGAACTGGACGAACGAGGAGGGCCCCCGATTCCCCCCGTCCATGATGGGAAGCGGCGTGTTCGCGGGCGCAATATCACTCGAGGCCGCCTATGAGGCGAGAGATTCAGAAGGAGCAAGACTCCTGGATGAGCTTGAGCGAATCGGCTACAGGGGAGATGCACCCTGCGTCCCGAAATCAATCGGGTCGTACCTCGAACTCCACATCGAACAAGGCCCTGCTCTCGTGAGCGAGGGTATACAGGTAGGCGTCGTGGAGGGGATTTTCGGCTTGACCTGGCTCCGGGTCACTATGAAAGGAGAGCGCGACCACGCCGGCCCCACGCCGATGCACATGCGGCGCGACGCCATGGTGGGTGCGGCGCGCACGATTGCAGCCATCCGCGAAATCCCGGGGAAACTGCATCCTGAATTCGTCGCCACGGTGGGAGAGTTTTCCCTCTCTCCAAATGCGATTAACGTCATCCCTGATGAGGTGATGTTCTCGGTCGATTTCAGGCACAGCGAGCCGGAACTGTTGAATAAGGCGCGGAAACTTATCGAGGAGGCCGCGCAACGCGAAGCGGCAAAGGAAAACCTCGAGGTCGAGATTCAAGAGGTCGGCGGCTCCACCCCCACTGCGTTCGACGAAAGTGTGGCGCAGGCTGTCAGAAGCGCTTGCGAGGAGTCGGGATACAGCCATCGCTCCATGTGGAGCGCCGCCGGGCATGACGCCCGCTATGCGGCCGACCTGGGGCCCACGGCCATGATTTTCGTGCCCTGCGTCGCCGGGAAAAGCCATTCCGAGGAAGAGGACATGGACTGGGAAGACGCCTACAGGGGCTGCGACATCCTGGCGCGCGCATTGGTGAAAATGGCGGATTCATAGACTTTTGACGATATACGTATGAGGGGAAACGAATGCCTAGAGTGAAATGGGAAAATGGCGCGCGATGCGCCGTGTGTCTGACTTTCGACGTGGACGGCGAGACGGTCTGGATGGGCCGGGACCCCTCGCTGGGAGGCCGCCCCATCCACAACTCCATGGGCGCCTACGGCCCCAAGGTGGGAATTCCGCGGATATTGAAGCTCCTCAAGAAATACGGCCTGCCCGGCGCTTTCTACATCCCGAGCTGGACGGTGGAGAAATGGCCGAAGATGACGGAATCCATCGTGAAGGCGGGGCACGAAATCGGCCACCACGGCCATATTCACGAAAAACCCTACCAGATGTGCGACGCCGAGCGCGAAGAAGAGTTGCTAGTGCGCGCCCTCGAGATATTGAAACGCGATACAGGCCAGGAAATCCTCGGCTCGCGCACCCCCTCGGCGGACCCGAGCGTCCACACTATGAGTCTTTTGAAAAAATACGGGCTTTTGTACCACTCGAACATGATGGACGACGACTGGCCCTACTACCACGATTGCGGGTTGGTGGAGTTGCCCACCAAGTGGAGTTTGGATGATTTCATCTTCTTCGCCCACAGCACGAATCCCCCGCTCGGCCACGGCATCCGCGACCCCGAATCGGTCTATTCGATATGGGTCGAGGAGTTCGAGGGCACGTATGAGGAAGGCGGATACATCAACATCATGTGCCACCCGCAGATCATCGGCCAGCACCACCGTATGCGGATGCTCGAGAGGCTGATTCAGCACATTCTGGCGAAGGGCGACGCCTGGATCGCCGCACCCCTCGACGTGGCAAAGTGCTGGGCGTCACAAAGGAAAGCCCCCAAGGCGAGAACAGCGAGAAAATAGAGCGCGGCCTGCTTTCAGAGTATCGGGGAGAGCCAGCCCAGCAGGCCGCCGTAGATGGCGTGGGCGACCACGGCGGTCTGCCACGCCCTGGGGTGGAACTTCCGGCTGAAAAAACCGTGTCCCGTGATGAGCGGGTTGAAGACGCATTGCGAGAAAATCAGGAGCGCCCCGCCCCAGATCAGGCCCCGCGCCACGGGCGGCCCGGGAAGGCACCCCGCCGCCCAGGTGGCGTATATCAGCCCGAAGATGACCCCGTTCAGATGCACGGCGATGAAACCGAGCGCATAAGGCGGACTCCCCTCATACGCATCGCCGAACAGGAGCATGGACACGCCCTTGCCGAAGTCAAGCTTCGCCATGCCTATCTTGTCTGCAACCAAGGCGAAAACGAGATGCGCGTAGGTGGCCAGAAAAGAGGCCGCGCAGACCACGAAAAAATCACCCGGGTTCATAAATCCCCTCCCCGCTCAGCAAATCCCTCCTGCGGGCAGCGAAACTTCGCCGCTCACGCCGCCTATCCGGTGTACTCCAATATGTGCATTCCCGCCCCGTTTCGGTCGATCAGGTAAAGCAGGCCGTTCTCGTCCATGCCGATGTCGTTCGACTGGGCGTAGTCTTTCCCGAAGTTCATTTCGGGGATGTAGTGCCCCACTTCCTTTGGTTTGAAGGGGTCCGAAAGATCGATGGCCCGAAGCCCCGAATTGAAGTACGTGAGGAAGACAATATCCTTCCAGGGGCCGTCCGCAGGGAGATATTCCAGGATGTTGTGCGCGCCGAAGCGCCCTCCCCGGTTCATGTTCTCTTCCCTGTCCGGTATGTAGGTCGAGATGGGAATCGGGTTTGTCTCGTCCCGGATGTCCACCACCCACATGAACTGGCTGCTCTCATAATTCACCTGCGCGCGCGCCTCGTCCGTCACCACTACATACGGCTTGTCGCCGAGCGGCCAGACGGTGTGCGTGGAGCCGACGAAGGGCGGCGACCAGCAGAGATGACCCACGCACTCGATGTTTCGCAGATCGCTGCAATCGAATATGCCCATACCCGCACCCCAGAAACCGCAGTACATGCGATCATCGCGTATGGTGGCAGGGCCGTGGCACGTCCACGATCGCTCGAAGTCATCCGGTTCCTCGTATTCATAATCGAGTCGCAAATCCTGCTGCGGGAGACCGACGATGTTGAGCACTTCGGGCTTCAAGGGGTTCGTGATGTCCAGGGTCCACATGACCCGATTCCGCCACCCTTCGGCATGGTTCGGCAAGAACGCCAGCCCGCGTTCGTTGTCCACGCCGAACCGGTGCGGGCCCGTGCCTGGCAGATCGAAAAAGCCGACTTCCTTGGGTTCTGCTGGATTGGAGATATCGAAAATGCACAGGCCCGCCCGCGCCGTCTCTCCTTCCGGCGTCTTGAGGCGCTCGTGATTCACATACAAGAGGTCGTCTCCCACGATGCGAACCTTGTGATTGTGCAGACCGGGAGGCGCGAACACCTCGGCGATGCGTCTCGGGTTAGATGGGTCTGAAACGTCATGAACGGTCCAGCCCTCGGGTCCGTCGTAGCTCGCCGTTCCCACCGCGCCTACGTATGCGTATCCGTTTTTCACCTCGACGATGCTGCCCCCGCCCCATGCCGCGTCCGGGTCGTGCCCTATCAACCTGAAATTCTTCGATTCAGCCGGTGCACCTTTCGCCATTGTCCGTCTCCTGTGTAGTCGCGGTGAAACCAACCATGAACTCTAACGATCCTTTCCCTCATATACATCTACTACACGCGCGCAATCATCTTCTGCCCAACCCGCTTCTTGCGCGCGCCGGAACATCTCCAGACCAGCTGCCGCCATAGACGCATCAAATCCTTTTTCTCGTGCGAGGTCAACGCAAAGGCCGAGATCTTTCACGTATATGCTCAGGGCGCCATGGGGCATAAAATCGCGCGCAAGGATCTTCTCCCCTTTGATCTCCAGAAGAGCACCCGCCGCCGCTCCCGAGCGCAGACAAGACATAATCGTATCGTGCGACAGTCCTGAGCGCTCGCCCAGGAGCAGGCCCTCCGTCAGCAGGGCGACGCCGGCATTGACTATGAGATTCGTCACAAGTTTCATGGAGCAGCCCGTACCGTTGGGGCCGGTATGGAGGACGCTTTTCGCCAGCGGTTCGATGATGGGTTTGATGCGCTCAAAAATCTCCTTCTTCCCGCCCACCATGTACGCCAGCGTTCTCGACTCCACGTGCGGCACGGTCCCCGAAACGGGAGCGTCGACCATTTTCACGCCCCTGGCTTCGAGCTTTCCCGCCAAACCCGCCGACCAGGTCGGATTCATCGTGCTCATCTCGACCAGGATGAGGCCTTCCTTGCCCGCAGCGGCAATTCCTTGCGGCCCGATGGTGTTCATCTCGATGTGTTCGGGCTTGAGCAGCATAGTGAAAACCACGTCCGAACGCTCGGCCACCTCTTTGGCATTCGCGCAAGGGGTTCCGCCTGCTTCCCGTAACTGCTCCATGCGAGCCGGGTCGATGTCGAACCCCACCACCTCATGGCCGTCCGCGAGCAAATTTCGGGTCAAGGGGGTTCCCATCTTCCCAAGACCGATGAACCCAAGTTTCTCACCCATGCTTCTTCTCGCCTCCCGCTATGGATAAATGAATTATGTTCCGTTCAATCGTTTCACATCACACTCGATGAGAGCGTAGAATACACGAGCAACGAAACGATTGCCGGAGCTTTTGCTTCCACATTGCACTCGTATAATGCGCCCAAGAGGAGCCCCATGTCAGCCACCCCCCTGCTCGACTTGCACCAAGCAGCCAACGCCCGGCTCATCGAAGAAGCCGGTTGGCGGATCCCCGCATCGTATGGAGACGCGGCGTCCGAGCACTTGGCGTGCAGAGCAAGCGCCGTTGTTATCGATCTGTCTCACCGGGGTAATCTCTGCTTCAGCGGCCCTGACACCGAAGAGTTTCTCCACCGGATGCTTTCCAACCGGGTGAAAGAGCTAATGCCCGGAGAGGGTGCGTACAACACATTTCTTACCCGGCAGGGTAAGTTTATTTCCGATCTGTATATGTATAAATTTGATACATTTGTCGTCGCCTCGGTGGCTCCGGGATTGGCGGGCACGCTAGCCGAAGAGATCGACAGGTTCATCATCATGGATCAGGTGGAAGTAGCGAACGAAACAGAAAATTCGTTTTGCTTCGGTCTTTTCGGCCCCTCCTCAAGGGAAATTATCATCAAAGCGAACATGGGCGATCCCTCTCCCGAGGAACATGGCCATACGACTTCGAGCAACATGATGATTGCGCGTGAACTATGGACGGGTGAAGACGGCTATCTTCTCATGGGACTTCGTGACGAGGCGGAATCCGTTTGGCGCGTTTTGACGGAATCGGGAGCGAAACCGGCCGGCGTCGCCACGCTCGAATCACTCACGCTTGAGGCGGGCGTGCCGCTTTTCGGCAAGGACATGACTTCGGCCGTCAACCCCATGCAGGCGGGGCTCGAGGAAAAGGCCATTGATTTTGAAAAAGGCTGCTACATCGGCCAGGAGGTCATTGCC
>JAPOYD010000001.1:0-2545 GCA_026706735.1 Nitrospinota bacterium
AACTTCCCAGACACGGCGCAGGAAGTCGTCGAACTAGGTCTTCTCGCCTACCGCGTCGCCGAAGACCCGAGAGTCTATCTGCCGTGCGCCATCGCGATGGACGGCGCGTTCCTGACGCACAGCCAGGCGACGGTGCGGCTGCCGGGCCAGGAAGAAGTCAACGCGTTCCTTCCGCCCTACGACAGAGGCGACCTCTTGCTTCACCCCGACAATCCCATCACCATCGCGCCCCAGGCGAACGAAGACTGGCTTATGGAAGTCAGGCGGCAAAGCAGCGAGGCGGCGAAAAACGCCTATACTGTGCTCAAGGAAGCCCACGCCGATTTCAGCAAAACTTTCGGCGTGGACACGGACCCCTTCCTCGATGAGTACATGACCGAAGATGCCGACGTCGTACTTTGCGGCATGGGAACGCTCAGCCTGCCGGTGAAAGTGGCCATCCGCGAAATGCGCAAGGAAGGCAAAAAAGTCGGTATGGTGCGTCTCAAATGGTTCCGCCCCTTCCCGACGGAAGAGTTGCGCGCGTCGCTCTCGCGATTCAAGGCGGTGGGCGTCATCGACCGCGACTACTCGTTTGGTTCTCCCTATCATGGTGGTATAGTGTTCAATGAAGTGAAAGCCGCCATGTACGGAGCGGACAAGGTGCCTCACATGAAAGGATTCGTCTGCGGCCTCGGTGGCCGTGAGGTATTGCTCGAAGACGTCAAACAGATGGCCGACAAGGTCATTTCCATGGGCCAGAACGATGTAGCCGACAACGAAGTCGACTGGATCGGAGTGAGGGACTAAATCATGGCTGAAACCTCTGAATACAACATCGGAACACAGGAACTTCCCTTGATGGGGAAGGTGAACGCCATTCCCGAGAAGGCGGTGGAAGAGTATTTCACCAGCGGGCACAGGACGTGCCAGGGCTGTGAGAGCGCGCTCATCATGCGCCTCATGGCCAAGGCGGCGGGTCCTCGCTCCATCATCCTTGGAAGCACGGGCTGCATGTACGTGGCGAACACCACCTACTACAGCACTCCCTGGGTCGTGCCGTGGATGCACACGCAGCTGGGTTCTTCCGGCTCGGCGGCGACGGGAACGGCGGCGGCCCTGCGCGCGCTGATGCGCAAGGGCAAGATGAAGGAAGAGCCCATCAACGTCATCGCCTTCTGTGGCGACGGCGGCGGCATCGACATGGGCGTCTCATCCATATCGGCGGCGCTCATGCACGCGAAATACAATCTGGCGATCATCTGCTACGACAACGAGTCGTACGCGAACACCGATATCCAGATTTCGGGCGCATCCCCCTGGGGCGCGAACACGACGTTCACGCCTCCGGGCAAGAAATTCCGCATCATGCACGATTGCTGGAAGAAGAACATCGCCGCCATGTACGCCGTGGGCCACACGCGCTGCAACTACGTGGCGACGGCGGATGCTTCCTACCCTGCGGACCTGATCGACAAGGTCCGCAAGGCGCTGGCCGTGAAGGGGCCTGCGTTCGTGCACACGCTCGATCCGTGCCCGAAGGGCTGGGACTACGACCCGTTCTACTCCCACAAGCTCGGCGAGCTGGCCGTGGAAACAGGCCTCTTCCCGCTCTGGGAGATGACGGACGGGGCCCTGACATATACGGGCATCTCCGCCCGGCAGGTGTACGGCAAGCGCCGCCGCAAGCCGGTGCGCGAGTATCTGGAGACTCAGGGGCGTTTCCACCATTTCGTAGAAGAAGATTACGAATACTTCCAGAGCGAAGTGGACAAGATGTGGGACGACTGGATGGTTCCCGGCGTGATTCCCTTCAAGGTGAACAATCCGAGCAAGAAGTAGGGATTTGGGAAACAGTCTTCGTCAAGTTTCATGGCGGGGTCCTTCGGGACCCCGCTCTTTTTCGCTCATGCCTGACCCCACGAACCCGAAGAGACGACGATGAACGAAATAAGTGAAATGAAAAGAGGGAAAGACGAAGCCGCGATGGTTTATGTCCCCGCAGGGCCTTTCTTGATGGGTTCTGAAACCGGAAACGCGGATGAGCGCCCTCAGCGCGAAGTCACTCTCGACGCTTTCTGGATCGACAAATACTGCGTAACGAACACTCAATATCGCGCCTTCCTGGAGGAGACCGAAGCATTTCCTCCGCCCCCCTCATTCGCGAGAGATGATTTCGTGGGACCGGAGCAGCCCATCGTCAGCATCAGCTGGGAAGAGGCGAACGCCTACGCCCGCTGGGTGGGCAAGCGCCTGCCGACCGAGGCGGAGTGGGAGAAAGCGTCGCGTGGAACGGACGGCCACAAGTATCCATGGGGCGAAGATGAACCCTCTCCCGAGCGAGCCGTATACGCGAGTACGGAAACCGACATTCATTGCCCGAGCAACGTGGATGAGTTCGCTGAAAGCGCCTCTCCCTACAATTGCGTGCAGATGGCAGGGAACGTCTTCGAGTGGGTCTCGGACTGGTTCGACGGATTTTATTACCAGACGGGCCCGGCAGAGAATCCACAGGGGCTCGAGAAGCCGACCTTCGAGGTGGCGATGGCGAGGGTTCCGGTCTTCG
>JAPOYD010000001.1:2555-12916 GCA_026706735.1 Nitrospinota bacterium
TGAGCCTGGGCGAGGTCAAGCGCGGCGAGCGCTACGAGATTCTCCAGCGCGACGAGGACAGCTACAAGATCCGCTTTGGAAACACCGAAGGCTGGCTCCCGCGGAGGGCGGGTTACGCCTGGACGGCCAAGGTCGCGCGGGGCTGCGGCTGGGATTACATCGAAGACAGCCTGAGGTGTTCGGCGAGAGAGGGTTTTGAACCCTGGTACAAGAACTTCAACATCGGCTTCCGGTGCGCAATGGACGCCTGAAGCCCGTTCCCAGAAGAACCTGCTTCAAACCACACGCTTCCCTGGATAGACCTTCCGGCGCGAAACCTCAGCCGATCAGGCGGAAGTGCCCGCCCGCGAAACCCTGAACCTGAAGATCATGGGTATCAGCGGCAGAACGAACAAAACGACGGAAACCATCATCAACACCGCGGCGATGGGATGCCCGGCGAAATCGAAGAAGATTCCGGGACTCCCGTGGCTCATGATCATGCTCTGGCGGAAGGTGCGCTCCGTCAATCCCCCCAGGACTAGTGCCAGCACCATCGGGGCGAGGGGATAATCGAGTTTGCGGAATATGTAGCCGACTGCGCCGAATATGAACATCAGATAGACGTCGAACATATCCTGCGTCGGCGAGAACCCACCCACCGCGCAAACGACCAGAATGATCGGGGCCAGAATCGTCATCGGCATCCGGAGCATCCAGATGAAAATGGGAACGGCGAAAATGGCGACGATGACCGCCATCGTGTTCGCGATATAGAGGCTTCCCGTAAGCCCCCAGACGAACTCCGCATTTTCGACGAACAGCCTGGGACCCGGCACGAGCCCCCATACGAACAGGGCGCCGAGCATCACCGCCGTGGTGGGGGAGCCCGGAATGCCCAGCGTCAGCATGGGGAGCATGGAGCCTGTACTCGCCGCGTTGTTGGCGCACTCGGGCGCGGCCACCCCTTCAAGCGCGCCCTTGCCGAATTCCTGCGGATTTTTTGCAAACCTCTTCGCGATGCTGTAGCTCATGAAGCTCGCGGGCGTCGCGCCCGCGGCCGGAAGCATCCCGACGAAAAACCCGAGCAGAGAACCTCTCATGATGGTGGCGGTGCATTGCCTGAGGTTTTTGAGCGTCGAGATGATCTCCTGGACGCCGAGCTTCGCCTGGTATCTCTCTTTTGTCTTGAAGCCTTCTTCCAGGGTGTAGAATATTTCCCCGACGCCGTAGATGCCGATGGCAAGAACGAGGAAATTGATGCCGTGATAGAAGCCCGTGATGCCCCCGAATATCAGGCGCGGAGAACCGCTCACGATGTCGGTGCCCACGGTGGACATGAGGAGACCCAGCATGGTGGCGATGAGCGTTTTGAGGGGACTTTCCCCGCCCAGTCCCGCAAAGGTGGCGTAAGCCAGCAGCACGACGGCGAACTCCTCGGGCGGACCGAAGCGCAAGGCGAATTCCGCCAGAGGAGGCGCGAAGAAAGTAAAGAGGACGATGGAAAAAGTCCCACCGATGAAACTGGCCACAGCAGCCGTCACAAGGGCATCTGCGGCTTTTCCCCTTCTCGCCAACGGGTAGCCGTCGAACGTAGTCGCAACGGCCGTGGACGCTCCCGGGATGTTCAGCGTGATCGAACTGATGGCGCCGCCATACATGGCGCCGTAGTAGATGGCGGCCAGGAAGATGATGGCGCTCGTGGGCGGAACGGCGAACGTGATGGGCAAAAGGATAGCGACACCGTTCACGGACCCCAACCCGGGCATTGCGCCGATCGCGACGCCGAGAACGACGCCGAACAGGGCCATTAAAAGATTTTGCGGCGAGAGCGCAATACCCAGTCCGTAGAATAGATTTCCAAGGATTTCCAATTTACTCGGCCCTTAGGACAAATCTTGCCCCCACGATTACAGAGATTTCCCTAAGTGATGGGCAAAGGAAACGCTGAAATAATCAGTTCCAGTAAAACAGAAACTCCGCATACCCCTTCGGCAAGGGGATAATCAAAAACTTCTCGAAAATGTAATACACGACGACGGGGACGCCAATCGATACGCCGACGCTCGTCTTGAGGTTATGTCCCCCGACGATGAACAAGCAATAAAAGATGAAGAGGGCGGCGGAAAAATACACGGAAATGATACCGATCAGCAGAATCATGATCATTCCGGGCAGGCCGACCCGCAACAGGTCGCCCAAACCCTCCCTGCTCATGAACACTCCCGAATCGACCATGGAGGACCCGTTTTGCCCCGAGCGGAACAGCGACTGGAGCAATACGAGCAATGCCACGACGGCGATTCCCAAAGAGAGCCAGAAGGGGAGGAAACCCCCTCCTGGCCCTTCTTTCGGAAGAATGCCGACCGGTAATTCCGTAGCTTTCCAGGCGACGCCGAGACTGACAAGAATCAGCCCGATGGCGACAATCCTATCCGCCCGCTGCATCTAAATTCTTCTCCAAGCTAATTCTTCAGCAATCCCATGCCCATGAGCAGTTTCTTGTGTTTCACGTCCTCGTTGGCGAAGAACTTGCCCAGAGGAGCGCCGCTCAGGCAAGCGCGGTTCAGCGCTTTCTTCGACGTATAGTCCTTCCACTCCTTGGAATTGCACAGCTTGTTGAACAAATCGGTGTACCAATTGAGGGCATCCTTGGGAATGCCGCCTGGCGCGTTGATGCTGCGCTGCATGAAATACACGAGTTGCGGTTGGCCAAGCTCCTTGAACGTGGGGACTTCCTTGAACGCAGGAATGCGCTCAGGCGTCAGCGCGGCAATCGGCCTCATCTTGCCGGGATAATGCGGCAGACCCTCGGAGGGGTTGTTCACTGTCGAATCCACGTGCCCGCCGGCGAGGTTTTTCGCCACGGTGCCGCCGCCCCGGAAGGGCACGTAGGTAATCATGCCCTTGAGCCCGTAGGCCTGCATGAGCATGTTTGTGACGAGCTGGTCCTCCTGCATCTTGCCCGTGCCGCCCATGGTCCATTTCCCTTTCTTGGCCTTCACGGCCTTCACGAAATCATCCATGTTCTTGATGCCCGATTTCGTGTTGACCCAAAGGAGGAACGTGTCCATGGCCAAGCGGTAGACCGGTGTGAGTTTCGTGTAGTTCACCGGCAGCTTCCGCAAGGCAGGCGTGGTGAAGAAGCTGTTCAGCGTCACGAGAATGACGTGCGGGTTTCCTTTCTTCGAAAGGAGATAGAGCATCGCCTCGGCGCCCGAGCCGCCTTTCTTGTTGATCGGCACTAGGGGCTGCGGCGACCATTTGTTCTGCGTGACGATTTTCTGCATGAGGCGGGCGATGCGGTCCGCACCCCCTCCTTTGCCCGCCATGATGATGAATTCAATCGGCCGTGTCGGCTTCCATGCAGCAAGAGCCTGTGTGGTCCCCAGCGCAACGACAATGAACAGACTCAGCGCGAGGGTGAGGAACGGAATAGCGCGTCTCGAACCTTTCAGCGATTTCATCATATTCCCTCCTGTTTATGCTGCAGAATGTTGTGCCTGCTGCAGCGAAAATGTTCCACGATAGATTTGTTGTTTGAAAATGACGAATTCCCCCCACTCTCGTCAAAAGCCGGAACTTCTCGATAAGCAACCTTTCACAGCAGTTATGAAGTCCTGGATTTTACCATGAAGCAAAGCGCTTCTCAACGATGCGATTTTCGCAGGCGGCGTATAAAATGGTTGAAACTGGATTATCCGCGCCGGAGGGAGGTAAAAACTCCCCATTACTATACTTCTTCGATATCATCTCTCGATTCGAATTCCCTGACGGCGCGGCGGATGTAGGGCGGCACGCGGACGGGTTTTTGTGAATCCTTATCAATGATGACGTAAGCCGTCTGCGACCTGGCGACGACACGCTCTGATTCCGCCTCGTAGATCTCATAATCCATCTTGATGCTCGAGTTCCCGATCTCGTAGATGCGCGCGTAGACTTCGAGCACTTCGTCGAAATGCGCGGGCGCCAGGAACTGGAGCGAGGCGTCGACGATGACGATGTCGTAGCCCCTCTCCAGCATGTCGAAGTACGGGACGCCGATGGTGCGCAGGTAATCCATCTGCGCGGTGTCGACGTAGAGGAGGTAGTTGGCGTTGAACACCACGCCCTGGAGGTCGGTCTCGCCGAAGCGCACGCGCATTTCACTCTTGTAGCTGTACTGGTCCTTTGGCATAGGGCATTTCTAATGAATATTCTCAAAATTCGCAAACCCAAGCTCTCTTCCTAAGGTCTAAGGTGGCCTTCGGCTTGTTCCCTCAACGGCGTCGGTTATAATAGCGGCGTCCGGGATGGTGAACGCCGGCATTCAAGCAACGGGAGTCGTTAATGATCAGCGTGGAAGACGCCCAGAACTCGATACTCGATTTGATTCGCCCGATGGGGCGCGAGCGGGTGGGTTTGCTCGATTGCCCCGGCAGGGTACTGGCCGAGGACGTCCAGTCCCCGCGCCCCGTTCCGCCCTGGAACAACTCGGCGATGGACGGCTACGCCCTTCGCGCGGAAGACGTCCGGGGCGCGAGCCGGGAGACGCCCAGGGCGCTGCGTGTGATCGAGGAGATTCAGGCGGGCGTCGTGGCGAAGCGCACGCTCGGCCCGGGAGAGGCCATCAAGATCATGACGGGCGCACCCATTCCCGACGGGGCGGACGCCGTCGTGCTCGTCGAAGAGACGGAGAGAATCTCGGACGATGAGGTGCACATCTTCCTCGCCGTACGCGAGGGAGAAGCCATCCGCCTTGCCGGTGAGGACGTCCAGCCGGGTGAGACGGTTCTCTCGCACGGAACCCGGCTGGGCCCGGCTTCCGCCGGCATGCTGGCGAACATCGGCCGGGCGCGGGTGTACGTGTATCAAAAACCAAAGGTGGCCATTCTCGCGACGGGAGAGGAACTCGTCGATCTGGGAGACAGCCCCGGCGTCGGGCAGATATACAATTCCAATTCCTACGCCCTGGCCGCACAGGTGCTCGAAGCGGGTGGCGAGCCGGTGCTCCTGGGCATCGCCCGCGACAACGCCGAAGACCTGACGCGGCACATCAACGACGGGCTGGCCGCCGACTTGCTCATCACCAGCGGCGGCGTGTCGGTGGGTGATTTCGATCTGGTAAAATCCACGCTGGGCGGGCTGGGAAACGACATGCGCTTCTGGCGCGTTCGGATGAAGCCGGGCAAGCCGATGGCGTTCGGCGTACTGAGCGGCAAGCCCGTGTTCGGCCTGCCGGGCAACCCCGTCTCCACGATGGTCAGCTTCGAGCTTTTCGTGCGCCCATCGCTGCTCAAGATGCAGGGCTATGAAAACCTCTTCCGCCCGAGCGTGGAAGCGCGCCTCCTGCACCCCCTCACGAAATCTCCCGAAAGACGCCACTATGTCCGCTCGGTCGCATACCGCGACGGGGATGAATGGGCGGTTCAGGCAATCGAGGCGCAGGGCTCCAACATCCTGCATTCCATGGTGCGGGCGAACTCCCTGGTCGTATTCCCCGAATATGAAAGCGAACTCGCCGCCGGCAGCCGCGTACAGGTTATCCTGCTGGGGGAGACGCCCTCTCAAAAACCCGAGCACCTCGAGATGTCTACCCCGGAACGAGTGCACTCCTGAAGAAATTGCCTCCTGACAATCAACTCTTCCCCGAGTGTCTTGCATGAGTCCCGAAACAGCGCCCAAACTTCCGCATTCCGCCGCCATCCTGGCCGGGGGCAGGAGCCGGCGGATGGGCCGGAACAAGTCCATGCTGGAGATAGGCGGTATTCCCATCATCAGGCGCATCGCGGACACTTTAGACGAGATATTCGCCGAAGTGTTCGTCGTCGCGAACGAGAAAGAAGGGTTCGAGCGAATGGGTCTCGCCGTAGTGGGAGACATTCATCCCGGCAACGACTCGTTGGGCGGCCTCCATACGGCTGTGGTGAGTGCCGTGGGCTCGCACGTCTTCGTGGCGGGATGCGACATGCCGCTCGTACAAACCGCTCTCTTGTCTGGTCTTGCCGCGATGGTGGATGAATGGGACGTCATCATCCCAATCAAAGACGATTACCCTGAGCCGCTTTGTGCGTTCTACGGGAAAGAGTGCGCGCCTCACATAGAGGAATCCATTTCGGCGGGACGCCTGAAGATGATAGGGTTTCACGAACGCGTGCGCGTGAGGCGAGTGGAGGAGGCGGCCTGGAGGGCTTGGGATCCCGAAGGGGTTTCATTTCTTAACGCGAACACGCCCGAGGAATTCGAAAAAATCAAAGTCATTTCCATGAGGGGAGAGCCGAAATGAGCATCGCCGATCGAATGAATGAACTGGGAATCGAATTGCCCGATGCGCCTGCGCCCGTCGGGGCGTATGTACCATACGTCATCTCCGGGTCCTTGATGTTCGTGTCGGGCCAGATTCCCATCAAAGACGGGGCGATGATTCACGAGGGAAAGGTTCCGCTCGACGTCAGCATCGAACAGGGACAGGAATGCGCAGCACTGTGTTTTCTGAACGCCATCGCGCAGGCGAAATCGGCCCTGGGCGATCTGGAGCGCGTGGAGAGAATCGTCCGCATGACGGGGTATGTGGCCGTTGCGCAGGATTTCACCGCTCAGCCTCTGGTCGTAAACGGGGCGTCGAATCTGGCCGTCGAAATTTTCGGAGAAAGGGGTTTGCACGCCAGAGTGGCGGTGGGCGTGACGGAACTGCCCCTGGGAGCCCCCGTAGAACTTGAAGTGATACTTGAGGTCAAATGACATATATCCCTTGTAATAAATATATTATCCAACAAGGAGAATATCTGATTGAGTCCGAGAAGCATGGACGAATCGCCATGTATCAGTGAGCTTTGGCAGGAGGGAATGAAAGATTGTCCTGTCCCCTGCGCTTCCAAAGGCTGGGTATCACGGTATAATCGTCACGAAACAAACGCTGCTGCTGAAACATCTAAAATGAGGGATCAATGATTCGCAGTTTCATAGTTTCGATGCTTTTGATTTTGACCATGAGTTTCGCCGCACCTGTGAACGCGAACCCGGACATCGATTTCATGAAAAAAATCGAGAGGGCGTTCACGCAGATAGCGGAAGGCGTCAAGCCGACGGTGGTGAGCATACGGGTGGAGAGAAAAAAGGGGACCGCGCAGCAAAATCCCCAGTCGCCCCATCCGAACATGCCGCTGTTCTCCTCCGGTTCGGGCGTCATCATCGACCCGGCGGGATATATTCTGACGAACAATCACGTGATCAGTAATGCGCGAAGACTGCGCGTTCGCCTCTCGGATGAGTCCGCCTACTGGGGGAAAGTCGTCGGCACGGATCGATATACGGACCTGGCGCTCATCAAGATCAACGCGCACCGCAGGCTGCCCGTGGCGGCGCTCGGAGATTCCGACAAGGTGAAGGTGGGGCAATGGTCGATTGCCGTGGGCGATCCTTTCGGCATCACGAGAACGTTCACGGTGGGCGTCGTAAGCGGCATCGGGCGCAGCGGCGTCGGCATCGCGCGCTATGAGCACTTCATCCAGACGGACGCCGCGATCAACCGGGGCAACAGCGGCGGGCCCCTCGTGAACATTGACGGCGAGGTCATCGGCATCAACACGGCGATTCCGGCCCCCGGCAGCGGCATCGGGTTCGCCATTCCCGTCAACATGGCGAAAGACGTCGTCAAATACCTGAGGCGAAGCGGAAATTTTCCGCGCGGTTATCTGGGCGTGTCCATCCAGCCTGTCAGCCGGGACATGGCCTATCTGCTGGGACTCTCCAGCGCGAAGGGCGCCCTCGTGGGTTCTCTGCTGAAAGACGGGCCGGCGGAGGGTGCGGGCATCAGGATGGGGGACGTCATCGTCCGCCTCGGCGGCACGAGCGTCGTGGATACGGCCCACCTGCAACGGCTCGTGGGCTGGACGCCGCCGGGAGAAGCCGTGGCCGTGGAAGTGGTGCGGGCCGCCCGGAGAAAAAAATTCACCGTCAAGCTGGTCCGTCTGCCGGAACCGGAAACGAGGGGCACGCCGGGGGGGAACACCAAGGTCGATGAACCCGAAACCAGGAAGAGCTACGGCGTGGCGCTCGAGAACCTGACCGATGAGTTGAAGCAAAAAGGTAACTTGCAGACGGACGGCGGTGTATACATCAGCAACGTGGAAGAGGGCAGCAGGGCCTATTACGACGGTTTGCGCGAGGGGATGGTGATACGCGGGCTGACGTATCGTCTGCCCGGAAACGGGAAAACGCCGATCCGAATCTCAATCAACAAACTCGAAGACGTCGAAGCATTGCTGAACAAGATTCCCGCCGGCGCGAACGTCCTGGGCCAGGTCGTGCGCGGGACGGACCGCGGGGAGCGGACATTTTTCACGGTGCTTCATGGTTTCAAACGCTAACGGCTCAGGCCGCCTGAGGAGAGCATTTTTATGCCGCAGATGAGAAGCGTCCTTTTGGCCCTGATCATCCTTGCCGTTCCGGCTCTTTCGGGCGCGAGTCCTGAAACCGAGATCCGCACGCTGCTGCCCAAAGACGGCATTCCCGCCATCGATGCGCCTGAATACGCGAGCGTAAAAGATGCCGGGGGGTTCATGCAGCCGGACGAGATGGTCATCGGCATCAACATCAAGGGAGACAAGCGGGCCTATTCCGTTCCCCTGCTCAGTTCGCACGAAATCGTGAACGACGTCGTGGGAGGGAGCGCCGTCTCCGTCACCTGGTGACCGCTTTGCTATTCGGCCATCGTGTATGACCGTAACCTGGACGGCAAGAAACTCTCCTTCGGCGTTTCGGGAAAACTCTGGAAGAACGTACTCATCATGTACGACCGCCAGACGGATTCGCTTTGGAGCCACCTGACGGGCGAGGCCGTCATCGGGCCCCTGAAGGGCAAGCGCCTGGGGACGTTCCCCGCCGCCATGATGCGCTATTCGGAATGGACGCAGCTCTATCCCGATACCCTGGTGCTCAAAAAAAAGCTGAAGGGAATGGGGGGCATGTTCCGCAGTTCCTCCCGGGACCCTTATGAAGGCTATTACTATAGTTCGCAGACGGGCGTGATCCCCGAAAAATACCGGGACAACCGCTTACACCCCAAAACCCTTCTGGTTGCTCTTGCGCTCGACTCCCCGAAAAAGAAAGGGGAACAAATCGCCAAGGTCTACCCCTTCGCCGATCTGAACCGCGCGGGCGTGGTGAACGACCGCTTCGGAGGCCGCGACGTGCTGGTCACCTACTGCGAGGGCGCGGGTACAGGGGTCGTTTTCGACCGCGTCCTGAAGGGCAAGACGCTGGAATTCGAGCTCATCACGAGCAAGGGCGCGAAGGGCGCCGCCGCCTGCCGGTTCATGAAGGACAGGAAAACGGGTTCGCGCTGGCAGCGCCTGACGGGCCTCGCCGTGGAAGGTCCCATGAAGGGCGCCAGACTGAACCAGCTTTCCACGACGCTCGCGTTCTGGTTCGGCTGGAAGGATTATTTTCCCAAAAGCCAGATCTACCGCCATCCGAAATAACCGGATGGTAAAGCCCGAATCAAGATGCGCAGTTCATCGGAGGAGCAGCGTGGCTGAAAAAGTCCCAGGGTGGCAAAGGGGGGGCCTTTGATTTGTATAGGGGTCGCATATATGTCCGACCTACACACCCCATTGCACGGTTTTTCCGGCGGCCCGTACGCGTCCCCCGTAATCGAAACGACAAAATGGTGACCGTAGGGACAGGTCGCGACCTGTCCCTACCCAAGCGCTATCGCCCGTTTTTCGGAGCTTTTTCACCAACGCCGCCCGTCGCCCGCTGTTAAGGAATCAGAGATTTGAGTCCCGTCATATTCGAAATCGGACCCTTCGCCTTGCGCTGGTACGGACTCATGTACGTCGCCGCCGTGCTGGCCGCCGTATGGCTGGTGCGGAGGGAAGCCGAGCGCAAGGGGATGCCCATCACGCCGGATGAGGTGATGAATTTCGGCCTCCTCGTCATGTTCGCCGGCATCCTGGGCGGAAGAATTTATTATGTTCTCTTCAATTGGGAGTTCTACCGAACCGCCATCTGGGAGATATTCGCCATCTGGAAGGGAGGCCTCGCCATACACGGCGGTCTCATCGGGGGCGTGCTGGCCGGCTACCTCTACCTGAGAAACCACGCTGTCTCCACCTGGGAGTTCGCAGACGCGGCGGCGCCCGCCATCATGCTCGGCCAGGTGTTCGGGCGTTTCGGCAACTTCATGAACGGAGATGCGCACGGCGTACCGACGACAATGCCCTGGGGCGTGGAGTTTCCCATGACCTCCATCGCAGGCAGGGAATTCCCGGGACAGGCCACGCACCCCGTGATGATATACGAGCTTCTCCTGAACCTCGTCTGGTTCTTCATCTTAAGACGCTTGAGGCTCACGAACCACAAGCCCGGCTTCCTCTTCTGCCTCTACTTCGTTCTCTCTT
>JAPOYD010000079.1 GCA_026706735.1 Nitrospinota bacterium
AATAAAAACACCGTTTTTGAGCGCCCTCGAAACGCCCCCGCTCAGACCGACGAGGCGGCTGCTTCGATGGTCTTTCCGCGCTTCGATGAAATCGAAAAAAGGCCCGGCCTCCAGCACCGTACGGCTGTCGAGCGCGTAACGGATGCTGGGATTCACGGTGACGCGCCACCCGTCCAGGTCATCACGCTCGTCGTGATGGCGATAATCCACGTTCGTTCGGAATCTGATGCGAACGCGGCGCGAGGTGCGGCGCTCGAAGCTCATCCAGGGGCCGACGCTGCTCTGAAAACCTTCCGAACCCGCCCAGCGGCGACCTAAGCGCAATCCGCCGGAGAGAGCGCCGCTATCGAAAAGTCTCGTCAGCCCGGCCTCGCCGATGAGCGAGATGTCGTTCCACTGCGACTTCTCGTAAAGCTTTGCTGCTGAGGACAGGGCGAAATGTCCGCGAACGTCATCGGCTATTCTGGGAGAGAACGCCGCTCCCGCCGCAAGCTGAACGCCGACGCCGGGCGCCTCTCTCGCGTCCTCGTTCAGGCGGAACGTCGCGCCGCCGATCTGGACGGTTCGATTGCCGGTGCGCCGGACGGCGTTCGTTTCCGGCAGCAAGGCCGCAGAGAGGTGCAGCGACCACCGCTTGCGCGCGTCAATTGCATGGATGAATCCCTCGACGGCGTTCTCCACCGAGGAAGGCAGGCCGTCCGCAAGAGACAACTCGAAATGGCGCTTCGCCTTCTCGTCGAATCCGGCGGCGTACTGCGCGCTCGCCAGCTCGAGCCGCACCCTCGTCAGGTCCGGTCGGATTACCAGGATCGCTTCAAACTGCTCGACTGCCTTTC
The DNA here is from genome assembly GCA_026706735.1 of Nitrospinota bacterium. Classification (GTDB taxonomy): domain Bacteria; phylum UBA8248; class UBA8248; order UBA8248; family UBA8248; genus Bin107. Next base: position 837 of record JAPOYD010000079.1, read on the forward strand.
TCGGCATCCCGAGGCGCATGTAAACCTTGCCGAGCAGGAAGCGCTTTTCGATCTTTCCCTCTTCGCTCACAGGCCGGGCCTGCTCCAGGAACACCCGCGCATCCCGATATCGCCCGGCCTTGATGAGCAGGCGCGCGAACGCCAGATTCGATATTTTTTGCTTGGCGGCTGCCTCCCTCGCTCCAGAAGAAGAAGCCGCAAACGCCTCGAACGGGAACAGGAGCACAGCGGCGGAGGCGACGAGGAAGACGATCCAAACCGCCAATGGGCGCACAATCACCGCCACGATTGCCCGCTTTCCGCGTAGCGCCTGCTACTCCATCTTTTTGGCGCCGAATCCTCCGACCAGGATTTGGTCCGTAGCGGCTCGGCTCCCGTTCATCAAACCGCCCACTTCCTCCGCCGCCGGTCCGTAGAACCCGCCGCTCATCGTGCCGCTGAAACCGCGAACGCTGTCCCCGTACGCACTGTTCGCATTGGTATCCATACCCGTCCAGTCCGCTGTGAAGCCGTTTCCGGCTATGGCGCCGTTCGAGATGCCAATCGAGTTCCCACTCGCCATATCCACAAAATTTCTTTCTCCGGGGTTTCTAATCCGGAGTCCGTCGATTTGGCCGGCAACTCCGCTGTTTCCAAAATTCGCCTCCAACATCACGTTGCCTATAAATCTTGTTCTGCCGGAACTATCCTGCGCGTCAGTCACGTCCCATGCATCGGCGTACATACGTCCTTCATAAGTGGCGCTGCCCGTGGTGGGTAGATTCTCCGTGGCGACCCCGTGTACGTTATAGCCTCGGTATCTCTTGATTGCGCCTCCGGCAGAGTCATTGATGTCACGCCCCCACCCGGTGACGTCGACGTAGTTGAGGCCTAAAGGGTCGAAGTAAGTGTAGCGCCAGGCAGCATAGTCTTTATCGCCTACTACCTTGCCCCAGGAGCCGGTGTTAGGGTAGACATCGGCCGCGCTGAAATTAATGACCGTTTCCACACCGTTGATGACATAAGTCACGCTTCTCCCGCCCGCGCCGTCGTTGGCGATGGACTTCACGTAGGCTTCTCCTTGATCCGGCGTTCTTACGCCCATGTCCGCGCCGCTGAATTCCTGCTCGACCGAAGCCGACAGATCGGGTTCAAACACTCCGGTGCTATCCCTAACGTCGCGCAAAGGCCGCCCTATGGCGCCGAAGAAACCGAATAAATGTTGCTCGGAGGTTGTAGAGGTGGCGGCTCGACTCCCGTTCAGCACGCCGCCGACTTCTTCTCCCGCCGGCCCGAAGAACTCGCCGAGCATCTTGCCGCTGAACCCGCCCATGCTGTCCTCAGGGGCGCGGCTCATATCGCTGTCCGAGCCCGTCCAGTCCGCGGTGAAGCGGCCGTCGTCAATTTCGCCTCCCGAGATGGTAATCAAGTTTCCTATTCCCAACCATCCGGAAACATTGCCCTCATCACGAGAATCGGTAACTCTGAATCTGTTGGTCCACCCGGAAATTTCACCATCGCCGAAATTCGCTTTCAGCGTTAAACGACTATTGAAGTTTGTTCTGCTGCTATTGAAGCTGGGGTCGTCCGCATTCCATATATCGGCGTACATTCGTCCTTCATAGATGGCGCTGCCCATGGCAGGCAGATTTTCCGGAGCGGTTCGCGCTCCATATATGGTAACACCGCGCCTATCCAGCTCAGTTTCATAGGAGGCAGGGAAGTATCGCCAGCTACTGCCATCGAAATAAGTGAACAGCGATGAGAAAAAGCTGCTTCTTCGCTGCAACCAATATCCACTGCCATCATCCATCTGCTTGCGATAATCAAACTCCCTGTTCTGATACACATCCGCGGCCGTGAAATGAACGGGCGTTTCCTCGCCGCCGAGAACATAGTTCACGTGGTATCCGCCCGCTCCGTCGCTGGAAATGGACTTCAGATAAGTCATACCATCTTTCGGAGCAGTTACACCTCTATCTGGCCCGGTGCCGAGATTCCTATCGATCCCCACTGTCAGGGGCGCAAGCGTCTCACCTCCCGCGAGCACGCTCTCCCGCGTGTCAGCGGCGCTTTCCGCGATAAAGGAAGTGGAAGGGTTTGCGACGAGCCCGTCGACGACATACGGCATCGGGGTGGGCGGATCCGTAGGCGGATCCGTGGGCGTCTGTCCGCCGCCGGTGCCAGGCATTTGCTGGCCTCCTCCTCCGGGCATCGGCGTTTGGCCGTCCATTGCCGCGCCGCCGCCTCCCCCGCCGCAGCCGGAAAGCGCGAAGGCGGCAACCATCGCAAACGAAAACAGCGCCAGCGAGAATCGTTGTTTCGCATTTCTCATGTCGATTTCTCCTCAATTGTGAAAGCGGCGATTCTGCCGGCCGCCGATAACTCGGCTTTTTCGCCACAAACTCACGATTGAAGAGAAAGGTATCGCGCCGGAGCACTCTCCAAGGGCTGGAGAGGGTCTGCAATTCTATTCAGCTCATTCAGCGGACAACTTGTATCGACATCGCAGTTTTGTGGCAGTTACACCCGGAATAATCACGCATAATTGCTTGGCAGTCAAGCAAGTACTTGATTCATAATGACAAATTGAGGGGTTGAAATGATTGTCATTTCTTGGGGGATGAGAATTTCTGGGGGGCATTTCTCCGACTTTTCCTTTTGTCACCTATTAGAAATTCGGGGAATGGGAGAGAGATGGAATGGTTTTAGAAGCGGTTTTTTAAGAACAGTCAGAATTGCGCCGCTTGTACTTTTTCTGCGACCCGCCCGGGCGATTATTGGAACCCATATGGTGTGGTTTTTGATTGCCTCTCCGTGTCCTGCTTGGGCACTTTTGTGGTTATCGGTTAGTCCTTTATTTTCGTTTTTGGCTTTTTACTTTTTCTATTTTGAGGCTATCTTTAGCTTTGAAAATTTAGAAAATTCTGTTTCTTTTTCGTAAGATGTATTTATGAAGTTGAGTTCATTCTCTCAAGTAAGGGGATTATTCCAAGAAAACTTTCAGCGAGCGATTCAGAACGAAGATAAACGGGCGGGACCAAAGTCTGACGAAAGGGGTTTTCCCCTGACCTCAGACGCAGTCGGTCCAAACTGTCTGCCACAAAAGCCACGATCGATTGAGATGGTTTCCCGCCTTTTTCCGGCCTCCAGGCGACTGGGGGCCGGAATCCATTCAGCGTGCGGCCCGAACCGGATCGGCCGCCATGGGTTGTGCGGCATATGAAATTACGACCGGGTCGACAACAGGTTTCGACATTGTTTTGGGCAATGCGGGCGAAGCTTTTTGCAAAACCCGGAAAATCTATCTCCTCGATTAAGAGTTAAAAAAAGGCGTCAATGACCACACACATCGTCCCTCCAAAGGCATAAAAAAACACATGATGACGCCGCTTGTTCTTGTTAGGCGCAAAACCGGCAAGTTGTTGAATGGTAACGGGAGAATCCCGTTTACTTATAAATGACGCCCCCGGACGAGGGGGTGAAGAATGGGTCGGGTCCGTTTTTTCTGGATGGTGTATGAGGGTCGTTCGCCGGACAGCAGTCGATCCGGGCTGTCTGCCACAAAAACCACGATCGAAGAGATGGTTTCCCGCCTATTCCGGCTTCCAGGTGACTGGAGGCCGTCTTGTATTTAGCGGGCAGCCCGAAGATGACGGCTGCCGTGGCTTTTGTGGCAAAATCAAAATGATGATCGGGTAGAGACGCCCTGCTTGTCAACCGCCGGTAGAAGGGCAGATGCGGAGGAACGACGGAATTATTGTCGTTTCTCGAATGACGAGAAAGGCGGCGATTCGCCCGGCTGCGTTACGGTTGCGCCATTAGCCGCAAAGACCACGATAGAAATGTTGAAAAGAAGAAGAGTTTCCCCCTGTAGTGATCTCCAGGGGGATGGAGATGCGTCTTGAATTCGGCGGCTGCTTGAGTGGCGGCCGGTTCGATGTTGACTCATCGTGCTTCTTTGTCGCAAGGGAAATAATCGGACAGGAAATTCTGAATGTCAAGCATGTGTGAATGAGGGCGGCATCGTTTGAAGGCTGTGGACGAGGAATTGAGTGCTTATGTCTTCCGGATCCGCAAGCAATCGCTCCTTCATCAGTCGCGATTGATCCCTTATTGACACCGCACCCCCCGCATGAAAGCATCGCGGGAAACATTCATCAGACGAGCGGGCGCTCTTGCCGCCTCCCGCTTTATTCTCGACAAGGAGAGCGAAGATGCTTCGGCGTATCGGTCGGTGTGTAGCGGTGACGTGCTTGTCGGTGGTTTTTTCCATCCTGGCGTTTGCACCGAAAGAGGCGCAAGCCGCCGGGAAAGACGTCGTCTTCATCAAGGCGTTTTATCCCCTCGATGAGCCGAGGTTTCACTGCATCGACATTCCGGGGCACCGCGACCGCGTGAGAACCACAGCCGCCCTCGTCGTGCACACCTGCAAGGAGGGCATCTGGAATCTCGACGGGCAGTTCGACCCCGCCGCCGTGGGGAAGGGCATGCTCCGGATGCCCGAATACGGCCTGTGCGTCGCCGCGGCTTCCGCGGCAGACGGCGCGAAGCTCGTGCTCAAGAAGTGCGACGGCACGGCCCTTCAGGACTGGCGTTTTGAGAACTACCGCCTGAGCTTGAAGGCGCATCCCGACAAGTGCATCACCATCGGCGCGGAACCCTCCCGCCTCACGCGGGGCGGACGCAGGCTGCCGAGCCGCCACATGGCGCGCTCACTCGCCCTCGCCGCGTGCTCGGAAGATGCGCTCGAGAGACAGCTCTGGCGGCTGGAGAAGCCCATGCGGCGTACCGGCTCCATCATGCCTTTCAAGTGAGGGCGAAGCGCACCCGCTGCATATCGGGTTGGCGTAGTCCCCCGCGCTCGTCCATAAAAGAGTCTGTAGAGACAGGTCGCGGCCTGTCCCTGCGATATGATACGAAGCTCTTCATTTCCCGACTCCCTCGTTGGAGGAGGCGGGATCAAGCGGACGGGGGGTTTCCTTCAAAGCGAACAAAACCACTCACCGTATTCTCATCACCTGACAAGCGGCAATTTTTTCGCCACCGTGTACAGTTTGTCATTATAAATCAAGCGTTTGACATCTGAACTTGTATTTTCGAAAATTATCCCGCTACAAAAATCACGACTCTCGGTTTCCGGTGATTCGCCGGATAGAACTTTTCTCCATCCCTTGGGGAATGGAAGGGCGGAGTTCCATCTCTTCAATCGTGAGTTTGTGGCGAAGAAGCAGAGTTTATCTGCGGTCAGGTGAATCGCCGCTTTTCACAATTAAGGAGATTCAAAATGACAAACGCAAAAAAACAATTCCACCCCAAAATAACTCTCTGGTTCGTATTGTTATTGTTTGCGCTGGTTACAAACTTTTCGCTCTATGGCTGCGGAGGCGGCGGGGGCGGCGGCCCGGTCGTGGGTACCCCGCCCGCCACGATGCCGGGCCAGCCGCAACAGCCGGAGATCGAGCGGGTAACAGCCACCTTCCTGCCCCACCCCTACGGTGCCGGGAACGTCGCGGCGCTCGCCTGGGAAGACGTTTCGATTCCAACGCGGCAGGGCGTACGGCAGCGCGTTCTGCTCGCCAGGGCGGCGAACGCGGGGACCAAGGCCGTCATCCTCTTCACGGGCGGCAACGGAACGCCGATCACGCAGCCGCGGAACGGGGGCATCCGCCTCAGCGGCAATTTCCTGGTGAGAAACTCCGCGCTCTTCGCCGAGGCGGGCTTCATCACGGCGGTCGTCGATTCGCCCTCGGACAGGCCCGAAGGGCCGCTGGGCGGCAGGGACGGCGGCATGACCGATGATTTCCGGCAATCGTCGATGCACCTCACGGACGTACGCGCGGTGGTGGATTTTCTGGTGGGCGAGGGCGCGCGCGAGGTGTTCCTGATCGGCACGAGCCGGGGCACGCTTTCGGTCGCGTACCTGGCGACAGTGATGACGAATCCGAATGTGAAGGGCTACGTCCTCACCGCCACCCTGGCCGTGAACCCGCCGGCCGTCAGGTCTTATGCGCCCCGGATTACAGCCCCCGTCCTGATGGCGCATCACACGGGCGATACGTGCTGGGTAACGGAGTACGACGACGCGCGGGCTATCTACGATTCCATCCCGGCGAGCACGCGCAAGGAGTTCATCTCCGTGAGCGGAGGGGATCCGCCGATAACGGGTCCCTGTGAGGCGCTGTCCCACCACGGGTTCCTGGGCAAGGAGCGCGAGGCGGTGGGGGCCATCGTCGAGTGGATGAACACAGGCGTGGTGACGGAGACGAACCTGCTCACGGATGAGGACTCTCCCGCGCCGCACGAGGCGTGGCTCGCGCGTTTCGGGCGCACGGCGGCGGAGCACGTCACCGACGCCATCGGCGACCGGCTGCGCGGTGCGAGAAGCTCGCGCGTAACCCTGGGCGGCCAGGATATCGACTTGGGCGCCTCCCCCCTCCCCCTGGCGGACGCGGACGCCGGAGCGCGCTTCGCCGAGGGTCTGCTCGATGAGCGAAATGGAGACGCTTCCCTCGGGCGCGAGATGTCGATGAGCGAGTTGTTGCTGGCGAGTTCCTTTCACTTGGCTTCCGCCGAGGAGGCGCACGCCGGCGGGGGCTGGTCGTTCTGGGGCGGCGCCGCGCGCTCCGGCTTCGACGCCAAAGAGGGTGCGCTCGCGCTCGACGGCGACGTCACCACCGCGACGCTGGGGTTCGACTTCGAGAGGGAGCGGTGGCTGGCCGGCGTGGCGCTCTCGCGCAGCGCGGGAGAGGGTGAGTTCCGCCTCGGAGGAACCTGCGCTTCGGGCTGCGGCGGCGATCTGGAGAGCACGCTCACCGGCGTATATCCCTATGCGCGCTATCGCCTGGGCGAGCGCCTCTCGGTCTGGGGCGCGCTCGGCCACGGACGCGGCGAGTTGACGCTCACCACGGCGGGCGGGAGCGCCGCCGAGGCCGACATCGAGATGAACATGGCGTCGATCGGGGGCCGCGGCGTCCTGCTGTCCGCCTTGAAGGAGGGCGGTTTCGAACTCGCCGTTCGCTCGGACGCGCTGTTGACGTGGACGAGTTCCGACGAGACGGAAAGTCTCGCCGAAGCCGAAGCGCAGACGAGCCGCCTCAGGCTCGCGCTTGAAGCCACGCGTGAGTTCGGGCTCGCTTCGGGCGCGCGTCTCACGCCCTCGCTCGAAATAGGTTTGCGCTACGACGGGGGCGACGCCGAGACGGGAGGCGGTGTCGAGGTCGGCGGCGGGCTGCGCTACGCGGTTTCGGGTCTCACGATACAGGTGAACGCCCGCGGCCTGGTGGCGCATGCCGATAGCGATTATGAGGAATGGGGCGTGAGCGGCTCGGTTCGCCTTGCTCCGGGCAAAGGGGAGCGCGGCTTGTCCATGCGGCTGGGTTCTTCCTGGGGCGCCCCGGCGGGCGGAGCGGAGCAGCTCTGGAGCGGGCGCAGCGCGGCGGGGCTGATCAACAGCGGGGAGTTCGACCCGGGCGCTCGCCTCGACGCGGAGGTGGGCTATGGTCTTGACGGCATGGGAGGCCTGCTCACCCCCTACGGCGGGGTGTCGCTCTCGGAGAGCGCGCAGAGCTACCGCGTGGGCGGTCGCTTCCGGCTCGATGATCGTTTGAGCATGAGCCTGGAGGGCGAGCGCCGCGAGGGTGTGGATGACGTCGACCACGGCTTGGCGCTTCACGGCTCGCTGCGCTGGTAGGTCAGGCCCGATCAGGAGATTGTCCCTCCTTCGCCTCGTTTCGATTCGCTGGGGTTCCGTAGCCGAACAGGCTCAGGGGCCTGTCCGGGGACCTGCGTGTCCGCCCGATTTCGTCTGCGTAGGGGCGGTTCGCGAACCGCATCTACAGCCGAATGCGTCCGTGAACGACCGCCCTACCTCTTCTCCGCGGAGATGAGCCTCGCCTGCATGGGCACCCGGATGGTTCCTTCGCTCTCGTATTCGCGAAGCATCCCGACGAGCGCTTCGCGTATCTTCTCTCTCGCTTCCGGCGTCTGGGAGGCGAGGCGCGAGGCCGTGCGCACGGTGGATTTCTCGAATACCTCGATGATCCGGGCGGGTTCTTGCGCTTCCATATACAGGGTGAAGTGATCGATCCCGGGCGCCGTGAAGCCCGCCGTCGTCATGACGCGCGCGCATTTCGCATCGTCTTCCAGGAAAGGCTCGGGCGGGCCGGCCACCAAGGGGACGTCCGGGTCGCCGTGCTCCTGGATGGCCCGCGCCATCAGTGATCGGTGGCCCGCGTCGTGCGTCCAGGCGGTGAAGGCGAGTTTGCCTCCTGATTTCAAAACGCGTGTCGTCTCGGCCAGCGCGACTTCAGGATACGGAAAATGCAGGAAGCCGAAGTTGCTCGCCACGGCGTCGAAGCGCGCATCATCAAACGGCATGTCCTCCGCGTCGCAGAGCCGGAACTCCGCCCCCGGCCAGCGGCGGGTCGCCTCGGCTATCATGTCCGGGGCGAAATCCGCCCCCACCACGGTGCAGCCGCGCATGAGCGCACCCGCCGAGACGACGCCCGTCCCGCAGGCGAGGTCGAGCAGGCGCGTCCCGAAGCGCGCATCAACCGCGTCGAGCAGGGTGGGAACCGCCTGCCCGGTGATGACGCCGAACAGATCGTTGTATTCGCCCGCGGCGCCGTTCCAGCCCGAGCGCTCGAACTCGCGGAAGGCCTCGGGGTCGTACCCGGATGTTTCACTCATGTCTCATCTCCCAGGAGCTGTGCTTTCGCCCGTCGCGACGCCGCGCGCGATGAGGTCCACGCCGTCCGTGCCGATGATCTCACACGTGATGATCTCCCCGGGCTCGGCTTCGGTTTCATGCAGGAAAACCTCGCCGTCCACTTCCGGGGCCTGGAGCCGCGTTCGTCCGCGCAGGAGGCCCTCTCCCGTCAGGCCCTCGACGAGCACCTGCGTCTCCCCGCCGACCAGCGCCTCGTTGTCCTCGACCATGATGCGCTCCTGAAGCGCCAGCAGACGCGCCATGCGCTCGCGCGCGAGTTCGGCGGGCACCTGATCGGGCAGCCGCGCCGCGATGGAGCGGTCCTCGGGCGAGAAGACGAAACCGCCCAGCCGGGCGAAGCGCGTCTCTTTCGCGAACTCAAGCAGGCGTTCGAAATCCGCGTCCGACTCCCCCGGAAAGCCGACGAGCATGGTGGTCCTGAGCGCGCAGCCGGGTATTTTTTCCTTGATGCGCGATACGAGTTCGCGCGTGCCCGCCTCGTCGATGCCGCGCCGCATGGCGGCGAGCACGGGCGTGGCGACGTGCTGGAGCGGCATGTCGATGTACTCGCACACCCTGGGGAGGTCGCGGTAGGCGTCGAGCAGTTCGTCCGTCACCCCGCGCGGGTAGTTGTAGAGCACGCGGATCCAGTCCAGGCCTTCCACCTCGTTCAATTCCGCTAACAACGTAGCGAGGGAGAAGCCAAGCCCCAAGTCCACCCCGTAGCTCGTGATCTCCTGCGCGAGCAGGTTCACCTCCCGCACGCCCGCCTCGGCCAGCGCGCTTGCCTCTTCCACCACCAGGTCGAGCGGACGCGAGCGGAACCTGCCCCGGAACCTGGGGATCACGCAGAACGTACACGGGCGCGAGCAGCCCTCGGCGACTTTCAGATAGGCGCTCGGGCCTGGTTCCGCGAGGATGCGCGGCAGCCTCCTGCCGTAGTCCATCAGGGTGTCGGAGAACGCCTCGCGCGCCCCGCCGCGCCCTCCGCCCAGAAGCTCGGGCAGCTTGTCGTATTCGCGCGTTCCGATGAACAGGTCCACCTCGGGCAGGCCCTGGGCGAGCTCTCCCCGGTAGCGCTCGGCCAGACAGCCCGCCACCACCAGGGTTTCGAGGTCACCCGCCTCTTTAAGCTGGGCGATTTCCAGAATCGTATCGATGGATTCCCGCTTCGCATCCTCGATGAAGCCGCACGTGTTGACGATGGCGACCTGGGCGTCCCCGGCGTCGCTCACGAGCCGGTAGCCCGCGCCTGCGAGTGCGGCCAGCATGATCTCGGAATCCACGGTGTTCTTGGCGCAGCCGAGCGATATGAGCGCGGCCCGGGGCGCATCCGGCCCCATGGGGGCGGGCGCGTCGCGCCGCACGAGGGGCATCTCGGAGATGGGCTGGATTTGCAAGAGATTTTCGCTCATCGCACAGCCCCGGCCTTCGAGCCTTTGGGGTCGATGTGCCACTCCTCCCGGGGCCGGTTGAAGTAGCGGATCGCCACGTCGGGCAGTTCCTGGCGGTAAATATCCAGAGCCCGCACCATGCCCATCGCCTCGCCCACCTCGCCTATGTCGGGCAGGGTGTCGAGGTAGAGCGCGGGGTCGATGCAGAGGTTTTTCATCTGGATCACGTGCAGGCCCGTCCGCCCTGCGAAATCGAGGGTCGCCTCGACCTCGGCTTCCAGGTCCGTGACGCCGGGGAAGACCAGGTAGTTGATCTGCGTGTAAAGGCCTGCGTCCACGGCGGCCTTCACGCAGTCTTCCACGTCGGTGAAATCATACGTCTCGGGCCGGTAATAGGCATGGTGCCACTTAGGAATCACGCTGTTCGTGCTGATGCGGATGCTCTCGAGTCCCGCCGCAGCGAGGCGCTCCATCCATTCGGGCCGGCTTCCGTTCGTGTTCATGTGCAGGGTGCCGCGCCCCGTCCGTTCGCGGATTAGGCGGCAGGCGCGCTCGATGACGCCCGCCTGGAGCAGCGGCTCCCCCTCGCAGCCCTGGCCGAAGCTCGCGACGGCCATCTCGGCATCCTCGAGATGAGGGAGGGCGATCTCGCAAAGCTCCTCCGGGGTGGGGACGATCTCGATGCGCTGGTGGCTCGCCGGGAAGAGGTCGTCGGTCTGAAGCGATATGCACCCCCTGCAGTCCGCGTTGCAGAGCGGGGCGATGGGCAGGCCCATCTCCCAGCGGCGGGCGAAGAAGTTTTTCGCCGCGAAGCAGTGGAACTCACGCGCGCAGCGCGCGAGATGGGGGATCATGCGGTTTTCGGGGTGGGCGTCGCGCATCCGTTCGATTCGCTCGGACAGCCCTGTGTCGTCGTATTCCCCGGGCTCCCAGCGCGGGCAGTCGTCCACGCGCACGGCGGCGCAGACGAATCCGCCCGCCTCCGGGTCGAAGCCGAGCGCGGTGTAGGCCCAAAGCGGAAGCACCGCCGCGCCGGGGTCTCTCTCGGCGAAGGGGAGCAGGGTGCGCATCCAGCCGGGCGCGGGAAACGTGCAGGCGGCCTGCAACGCAGCGGGGCCGTCGCCCCAGTCCGCTTCGTCCACGCTCACGAGCGCGTCCTCTTCCGGGTCGCCGCCCACGGGGATGCTGTCCGGGATGGTGAAGAACCTGCTCCCCTCCGGCAGGGGGGAGAGTTCCTCGGGCTCGGGCGCCACGGGTTCGGCCCCTTGTGCGCCCACCATCTCGAACTCCGGGTGTTCGAACAAGTTGCCCTCGGCGTCTGCGACCACCATCAACGGGGACATGGACTATCGTCTCCAGAAAAAAAGAGCGGCTTCGGGAGATTCCGCCTCGTCTCGCGCTCCTCGACACGAGGCCATAACCTAGCAGAACTCGGCCTCGCCCCGCCAGCTTGCGGCCCTTGCGGGGTTGTTGAAAAAGCCTTCCCCGCTCGAAATTGACCACTGCCGTCATTCCGGCGCATGCCGGAATCCAGAGCCGAGGAGAATGGCGACGCTCCGGTTTTTCATCCCCCACTCATTGGCGGGAATACGGAAGAAATAAAAAAACAAAGGCAAAGTCCCTGGATTCCGGCATGCGCCGGAATGACGGACAAAACCGCACCACCTCGTAGTGGGTCGTTCTTTAGAACGGCCCAAGGTCGCGACCTGTCCCTACAACAAACACAAATCCTCCTGTATGGGACTTTTTCAACAACCCCTTGTCAGGGGTCAAAACCGACCGAAGAGGGAGGTTTTGCAAGACGATAAGTTTCCCGTCAATGGCTTATGCAAACGCTCGTTCCTCACTCGCGTTTGACCCCTG
>JAPOYD010000046.1 GCA_026706735.1 Nitrospinota bacterium
CGGCTTTCACCGTGCCCATGTTCGATGAATTCATGCTGCGCATCATGCCCGGAGATGAATGGTTGGCGTCTTCTTGAGAAATAACGGTCGTTTATGCTGACAACGTGCCGTTCTCATATTGTGTCCTCCCCATCCCGGAACCGCCTGGCGTCCAAAAGAGAACACCCGTGGTTTGTGATAAGATCGTTTGCGTCGCGTTATAAGATCCATCGCGTGAATGGTTCGCCGCCGGGTTTCTCTTTCGGGAGCCGCGAGAAGATGTCTGTAAGAACAGCCGCTGTGCTCATCATGGTGTTCTTCGGTGCGGGTGAGTTCACCAGCGCCTACGCGGGCCGTCCCAGGGGGCGCAGAAACCGCATCGTCACGGTGCAGGTGCAAAAAGTCGCGGTGGGCCGTCTGGGCAGGCGCGTGGCGGCAACGGGGACCCTTCTGGCCCGAAGCGAGGTGAAGCTCATGTCCCGCGCCGAAGGCCAGGCGCAGGAAGTCCTGGCTCGCGAGGGGGTGCGCGTCGAGAAGGGCCAAATCCTTGCGCGGCTTGATTCCACCATCAAGCGGATCGACTTGAAGCTGGCCGAAAGCGAACTCGCCGCGGCGCGGGCGAACCTCGAAAAACTGAAAGCCGGGAGCCGCCCCGAGGAAATCGCGGCGGCTGCGGCCGCGGTCACCCAGGCGGAGGCGACGCGCAAGCGAAGCGAAGCGGAAATCACCTCCGCTCTCGCCATACAGGAAGAGGCGGAGGCCAACGCTCTCTCACTGGGTGCTTTGCACAAAACAGGCGTCATCAGCGCGCAGGAGTGGCGCAAGGTGACGACGGAGGCGAATCGCGCGCGCGCGAACGTGGCCGAGCGGAGGGCTCGCCTTGCCGAGGACGCCGCCCGCGTACGTGCCGCGGGGGAGAGGCTCAAGCTGGTGAAGATCGGCGCGCGCGCCGAGGATTTGGCGATGGCGCGAGCGCAGGTGAGCCAGCGTCTGCAGCGCGTGAGGCGGCTCAAGGTGGAACTGGAATACTTCACCGTACGCGCACCGATACCCGGCGTCGTCACCGAGAGAAGAATCGAACTCGGTGACCTGGCGGTGAACCGGGCGCATCTGTTCACCATCGCCCAGACGGACACGCTGCGCGCCCGTGTGCGCGTGAGTGAGCTGGATCTGCCGCTCATCAAGATAGGTCAGGGCGCGCGGGTTGAGCTCGACGCCTACCGGGGGCGCACGTTCTCGGGGAAGCTGACGCGGATTTTCCCGAGCGTGGACCCCAGTTCGCGCCAGCTCATCGTGGAGGTGGACGTTCAAAACCCCGATTCTTCCTTGAGGCCCGGCCTTCTCGCCCGCGTGAAGTTCGACCCGCTGCTGGGCAGGCGCGCGATCAACCTGCCGGTTCACGCCGTGATCTGGGACGGGGATTTGCGCACGAAGACGGGCGCGGTCTTCGTCGTGAGAAGTTTGCAGGGGCGAGCGGAGATGGGCGGCTCCGGACGAGGCGGCCCCGGCATGAGAGGCGGCACGCGCGGGGGCGTGGCCGAGGCGAACGCGAGAGGCGCGAGGCGCGGCTCTCGTGGAGGACGCGCTCCGCGCTTCATGGCGGTGCGCCGCGAAGTGCGCCTCGGCGAGATGATCGACGGGCGCATCGAGATTCTCGAGGGCCTGCGCGTGGGCGAGCGGGTTGTGGTGAGCGCCATCAGCCAGTTAAGGGACAGGCGGCCCATCCGTGTCGTTGGGCCGTAAAGGAGAGGCTCCATGCTGAGCCGAAGCTGCATCCGAAGGCCCGTGGGAACCATCATGGGCGTGGTGTGCGCGCTTGTGCTCGGCTTTTTCGCGCTCACGCGGCTGCCGGTCGATTTTCTTCCCAGGATCGTCTATCCGCGGATATTCATCGGCATCGATTTCGAGGGGGCCGACCCCAAGGTGGTCGAGGAGCAGGTCACCAAGGTGGTGGAGCGCGAACTCGCGACCACGCAGGGGGTGGTGCGCATCTTCTCGATCAGCCGTGAGGGCGCCGCGCGCCTGTGGATGTTCTTCGACTTCGACCGCGACATCGATCTCGCGCTCCAGGACGCCATCACCAAATTCAACGTCGCCAGAAGAAACCTGCCGCAAGAGATACAGGATCAGCTCCAGAACACGCGAATCTTCAAGTCCGATCCGGCGCAGGTGCCCATCATCGAGTATGCGCTTTCTTCCAAGACCCTCAAAGGACCGCAACTACAGACCTGGGCGCGGAAGGTGCTCATCCCCCAGCTCATGACCGTCCCCGGCATCGCTTCGGTGGAGGCGTTCGGCGGCCAGGATGAGGAGGTGCAGGTCTTGGTTGACCTGCCGAGAATGCAGGGTCTGGGGCTCGACCTGCCCGCCGTCCTACGAAGGATGCGCGCCGAGAACATGGACCTGGCCGCCGGACGGGTGAAGACCCCCCACCGGGAGTATTCGAGCCGGACGGCGGGCAAGCTCAAGAGCGCGGGCGAGCTTTCGCGTCTGATCTTCCCCACGAAAGACGGCCGCCGGGTCTATCTGCGCGATTTCGCAAAGGTTCAGGACGCCGGCAAGGAGAGGCGCATCTTCGTCTGGCTGAACGGCGATGAGAGCGTCAAGGTGGTGGCTTTGAAGCAGCCGGACGCGAACACGGTCTCCGTCGTGGACGGGCTGCGCGATAGGCTCGCCTTCCTGACGCGCTACGGCATCGTGCCGCCCGACGTCACCCTCGTCCCGATTTCGGATCAGAGTTTCTTCATACGCGCCTCGATCAGGAACGTCCTCTCCTCCGCCCTGGTGGGCGGCACCCTGGCGATACTGGTGGTGCTCTGCTTCCTGGGGAGCCTCAGGCGTACGCTCATTATCGGCCTGGCGATTCCGGTCGCTTCTGTCTTCACGTTTTTCCTCATGTGGGTGCTCGGCTTTACCTTCAACATTTTCAGCCTGGGCGGGGTGGCGCTCGGCGTTGGCATGCTCGTGGACAACGCCATCGTCATGCTCGAGAACATTTCGCGCCATCAGGCGGAAGGGGGCGACCCCGTGGAGGCGGCGGAGCGCGGCTCCGGCGAGGTGGAGAGCGCCATGGTGGCCTCCACGCTCACGAACGTGGCCGCGGTGATGCCGTTTCTGCTGGTATCGGGCTACGTGGCGCTCCTGTTCCGCGAGTTGATCCTCACCATCACGCTGGCGTTCATATGCAGCCTCGTGGTCGGCCTCACGGTCGTGGCCATGCTCTCCGCCCGGCTCCTGCAAATTCCGATGAGAAGCGGCTTCAGCCGTTTTCCGCTCTTCCGCCTTTTCATCTGGCTCGTCAGTCTCGCGAACCGGCTGTACAGTTTCCTCTTGAGACCGGTGCTCACTCTCCGCTGGGTGGTCATCATCCTCGCCCTGGCCGTCTGCGCGAGCAGCTACACGCTCATCGGCAGGTTGGGCAACGAACTCCTGCCCCAGGTGGATGACGGGCGCATCTCGGTCGACATCCGCTTTTCTCCGGGCGGCACCCTCGAATACACCAAACAGGTGACGCGCGAGATTCACGACATGCTCGTGCGCGACCCCGCCGTCGACAAGGTGTTCGCCACGGCGGGGGGGCGTCTTTTCGGGCGCAACTTCTCGCCCTCCGCCTCCCGGGGGAGAATCGACGTGACGCTCAAAGACGGCGTGAGCGTGTTCGGATACCTCAGGAAATTGAGGCCCCGGCTCGCGCGGATGACGTATCCCGATGCGCGGATATACGCCTTCAAGAGCCGGGTGCGCGGCCTTCGCACTTCCAACACCCGGCACAACAAGAGTTTTTCTCTGGGGGTCCGTGGAGAGGATCTGACCACGCTCAACCGCATCGCGGAAGAAGTCGTCGAGAAGCTCCAGGGGGTGGAGGGGCTGCACAACGTACAGATGACCGAGGACAGGCCACGGCCCGAGTTCCGCATACAGGTGAACAGGGAGCGCGCGGCGGAACTCGGTCTCTCGGTCGAGGACGTGGGCGACACCGTGGCCACGGCTGTCGATGGCTCGATAGCCACGTTCATCAACCGGGTGGATACGCGCGTGCCGGTGCGGGTCAAGTTCTCGGACACCGAGATCAAGAGCGAGCAGGATCTGGCGCAACTGCCCCTGTTTCCCCAGAACCGGAACGGACGCTCCACGCGCTTGCACCACGTGGCGCATATCCGCTACGGGCAGGGCAGTTCGGTGATTCCCCGCACGGACCAGAACCGCCTCATCCAGATAACGGGCGACATCCAGGGCCGCTCTCTGGGCGAAGTGGGAGCGGACGTGCGCGCTCGCTTGAAGGACGTCAACGTGCCGAGGGGCTACTTCATCCTGCCGGGCGAGGATGAGGAGAACCTGAAGAAATCGAACCGCGAGCTTTTCATCCTGGCGCTTCTCGCCATTTTCCTGGTCTACACGGTGCTTGCCGTTCAGTATGATTCGCTCGTGAACCCCCTCGTCATCATCTTCGCCGTGCCGCCCGCGCTCACCGGCGCGCTCGTAGGCCTCTACCTCACCGGTACGCCCTTCGGCTCGACGGTGCTCATCGGCGTCATCCTGCTCGTGGGCATCGTGGTGAACAACTCCATCGTGATGATCGACTACGTCGAACGCTTGAGAGAGCGCGGGATGGAGATAAGGGAAGCCATCATCGAGGGGGCTTCGACGAGACTGCGCCCGATTCTCATGACCACGCTCACCACCATCATCGCGCTGACCCCTCTGGCAAGCGGCTGGGGGAAGGGCTCGGAGATGCTCAAGCCCTTGGGCCTCGTCGTGTTGAGCGGACTCTCGCTCTCCACGTTGTTTACGCTCTTCCTCGTGCCGTGCATCTATCTTGCGGCCCAGAACTTCGTCCGGAGTTTACGGCGCGCCGTTGGTTTGCGCGAGACGAAATACACCGCACCCGCCGCGTAAGACCGTTAGCAGGATTCATCCTTTTCCTCTGGATTCGGGCATCAAATCCCCGTAGTATCCTCTGCGTCTGAAAAGTGGTTCGTTTTCGATATGGAGAGAGCATGGCGAGAAAAATGATGGGCGATAAGGTGCGCGCGGACGGCAGGCTTCCCGATGAGAACCGGAAAGTGAGCGTGGAGCCCGATTACGTGAAAACCTGCGCGGGAAGCTGCCTTATCTCCGTAGGCGACACCCGGGTCTTGTGCGCCGCCTCGGTGGAAGAACGCGTGCCGCCCCACAAGCGTGATTCGGGTGAGGGGTGGGTGACGGCCGAATACGCCATGCTGCCGGGCAGTTCCCCCTGGCGGGTGGACAGAGGCCGCGCGCGCGCCGGCCGCAGCCAGGAGATTCAAAGACTCATCGGGCGTTCGATGCGCTCGGTCGTGGACCTCTCGAAAATAGAGGGGCTTACGATTTACATCGACTGCGACGTGATTCAGGCGGACGGCGGAACGCGGTGCGCCGCCATCACGGGAGGTTACGTGGCCTTGGCGCGTGGGGTGAATACGCTGCTTGCGGAAGGGCGCATCGCCGAATCGCCTGTCCGAGAGGCGGTGGCCGCCGTGAGCGTCGGCGTGGTCGGGGGCGCGCCCATGCTGGATCTGGACTATTCGGAAGACTCGGCCGCCGAGGTGGACATGAACGTCGTGATGACCGGCGGGGGCCGCTTCGTGGAGCTTCAGGGAACGGCCGAGCAGACCCCGTTCCGCAAGAGCGATCTGAACCGGATGATTGCCCTGGCGGAAAAGGGCATACGGGAACTCCTGGAGATTCAGGCGAAATACGCCAAAGCGATATGAAGATCGTTCTTGCGAGCGGAAATCCCGGGAAAGCGCGCGAGGTGCGTGCCGCCCTCGAGGGGATGAACGTGGAACTCCTTCTCCCTGATGAGGCGGGGTTTAGGTTCGAGGTCGAAGAAACCGGCTCCACCTATGCGGAAAACGCGCTCATCAAGGCGCGGGCCGCGTGCGAGGCGAGCGGACTACCCGCGCTCGCCGATGATTCGGGCGTGGAGGTGGATGCGCTGCCCGGCGAGCTGGGTGTTCGCTCCGCCCGTTTCGGCGGAGAGGGGCTGAATGATTCGGGGCGAAACGCGCTTTTGCTCGAAAGGATGCGCGACGTGCCCGAGGCAGAGCGTGGTGCGCGCTATGTATGCGTGCTGGCATACGTTAAGCCTGGTGGTTGGTTCGGTTTTTTCGAGGGCGCGCTGCGCGGACGGATACTTCGCGCCCCCAGAGGAGAGGGTGGTTTCGGCTACGACCCGCTCATGTACTTGCCAGAGCAAAACGGTGCTGTTTCGGAGCTCCCGATCGACCTCAAGAACCGCATCAGCCACCGGGGAATCGCGCTCGCTGAGTTCCGCGCATGGCTGGCCCGCGAGGCGGGGGATGGGGCATAATGCCAGTTCGTTAACGATATTTGTTTGTGGCCGCCTGAGGATGATGGTGGCCGGCGATGAACAAGGCGCCCATGCTTACATGGCGCGCGCAGACAGGAGATATCAGGTATGTCCAGGATCGAGATGATTCAGCCCGAGGAGGCGGATGCCGACGTGGCCCGCATCTATGAGGCCACCACCGCCATGCTCGGCCGCGTACCGCACTCGATGCGGGTGCTGGCCAAAACCCCCCACGTCGCCAAGGCGATGCTCCCCTTCATAGCGACGCTCCAGCGAGAGGGCGGGGGCAGCGTGCTCAAGACAAAGGTCAAGGAGATGGTGGTCATCAAGACGAGCCATCTCAACGGGTGCGCCTACTGATACGCGCACAACACGTCGCTTGGTCAAGCGGCCGGAATCAGCGAAGAGCAGGTGGAAGTCATCGGCACGGACGCCTACATGGAATCGGCTCTGTTCACCCCGAGGGAGAAGGCGGCCATCCTCTGGGCGGAGCACGTTACGCTCAACACCGCGCGCTCGAAAGACGACGTTTTCGAGGAAGTACGCAAGCACTTCTCTGAAGCCGAGATCGTCGAACTCACGATGGTGAGCGGGCTGTTCAACCTCTTCAACCGCTTCATGGATTCGCTCGGCATCCCGCTCGAAGAACAAAAAGAGGTCGACAAGATCAAGAAATCCCTCTATTTGGACGGCGGGAAGGTCAAGACCTACTACAAGACGATTGTGGAGCACTGGCCGGATGAATACCCCGAACCCGATGCCCAGAACCCGAATAAGAACGCTTGAACTTCTAACCAAATAAACCGCCCCGGGGCCAAGCCTCCGGGGCGGTTTTTGATTGAAGACTTCTGCATTTCTAAGCAGGGGTTTCGACCTCACTTCTTCTGGGCCCCGCTGGAAATCATCCGCTCGAATCATTCATAATATGTTCGTCGTCGGATGTGCCCTCTCCATTTCCGAGGTCTCAGGATGAAGCGCATCGTCTGTGTCATCGCAGTGCTCGCTTCTGTTGTCTCCGCAAGTGCTGAGACGAGCGTGGAAAGCGTGTTCAACTGCCGGGTGAGCTACACCATCCTGAACGGCTATAAGATAGAGCAGAAGGTTCGCATCACGCTGCCGACCAAGGAGCGAGATCTGGCCGTCTGGCTTGTGGAGCGCAAAAAGGGCGAGTTCAAGAAACTGGCCTACCCCATCGGCGGCGAAGGGGAATTCCTCATCACGCGGCCCTTCAACAAGGAAAAATCCGTCACCTACCCCTTCATTCTCACTTGGCAGCCATTCGGCCGCTTCCGCCTCACGGGGTTTTTCCTGTCGAGGCGGTATTCGCACACCGTCGTCGTGCGCGACGAGAAGGAGAAGAGAATCATTGAAATCTTCCCCGCCTTCCCGGCCCACATCGCCACCAAGATCGCGCGCGGGGAGTGCGAGAAGTAGGGACTCGTAATGTTGTTTTGATGGCTTCCCTTGGACAGCCCTTATTGTACACTGTGACCCCTCGGCGTCACAAAAAACACCTGAGTAGCCGGATGCTTCTTTCCGCCGCGACCCGGAAGGCGGGTTTCTGGTCGATCTGTACCGATAGCACGCCTTCGTAGCCGATCTCGTGGAGCGCGCGGATGAAGTCGCCGAAGTGGATGTGGCCCGAACCCGGGTAACCGCGCGTGGAATCGGCCACGTGCACGTATTCTATCCACCCGCGCGCGGCGAAGATGGCCCCGGGGACCGAGGCGTCTTCCGAGTTCATCCAGCAGCTGTCGATCATGAGAGCGAGGCCTGCGTGGTTCTCCTCTTTGACGTATTCCATCCCCTGGCGCACGGTGTTGATGAAGTTCGTCTCGTAGCGGTTGTAGGGCTCGATGTAGATCTTCATGCCGCGCTCAGCGGCGTAGTCAGCACCTGCGCGCATCGCGTCTGGAGCAAAGTGCCTCCGTTGCCGGTAGAGTGGAAGTCACATATCATAATGACACATAGCAAACGGGGGACGCGCGTTTGAACGACAATAAATCGAATGAGATTAGTCAGCCATTTCGGCCAAGAGGCAGACTGTTGCAACTGCTCGGAGACGAACTGATTGGAAGCGCGCGCTTAGCTGTCTTCGAACTTGTAAAGAATGCTTATGACGCAGATGCCAACAAAGTTTCGATTTGCCTCGATCTTGAATCTTCGCAAGACCCTACGATCACCGTCACTGACGATGGGGAAGGGATGACGCTTGATACCCTTCAGTCAGTCTGGCTTGTACTTGGTGACAACCATCGCCAGGAGCAACGGCGAGCAGATAAAAGAACGCCGAAACATGGTCGACTTCCACTTGGCGAAAAGGGATTGGGGCGGTTTGCCGTCCATAAACTTGGTAACAACATTACTTTAGTGACGCGGGCTCGAAACACAGACGAATACATTGTCGAAATAGACTGGAATGAGTTGATCACGCGACCATATCTCGACGAAGCTCCTGTAACAATAATAGTTCGCCGCCCAGAAGTATTTCTGGGAGAGAAAACTGGAACCCAAATTCAAATTCGGGAATTACGCACAACCGACTGGTCTCGCGGAGAGGTTCGGCGTCTTCATAATCAGATTACATCCATATGCTCACCATTTGAAGAACCGAGTGGATTTGAGGCCATTCTGCACGTTCCTAGCCGAGAAGAATGGACGACTGACCTGCCGGACGTTTCTGAAATTCTTGATCGAGCCATCTGGAAGTTCTCGTTCTTTCTTAATAAAGGCAAGTTTGACTGGACCTACGAATTCCGCCAAGTACCAGGTTTCAAGCTCGACAGCCGAATTGTTCAGAAATCCGGTGATCAATTGAAGCTTCCGTCTAAGTCGGGCGATGATCGGATGGAAAAGAAAGTCGTGGCCAACGAGGCGGATTTCGAAGGCATTGGTTCTGTGAAGGGAGAGTTCAATGTTTATGACCGGGATCGGGAAGTTCGCCGACGATTACCCAACATTCGATTGCTGGGAGACTATCTCGACGAGGCGGGTGGTGTGCGAGTATATAGAGATGGCATTCGAGTGTACAACTATGGCGAGCGTGGCGATGACTGGCTCGGTCTTGATCTTCGCCGCGTGAACATACCGACGCGCCGAATCAGCAACAACATAATTCTGGGGGCGATCCATCTCTCTCTCAAGGAGTCCACCGGACTAATCGAAAAGACCAACCGCGAGGGCTTTGTGGAAAACGAAGCGTGTCAAGAACTCCGTCGCATTGTTCTGGGTACACTTGCTGCTCTTGAAGAAGAACGTCAATTTGACAAAGAGCGCATCAGAAAATTGACAGATAAGCCCGATGATCCTATCACCGCCAAAATAGAGAAACCAATACAAGAAATGAGGCGCGAACTCGAACGACAGGGAGTTCGGGAGAAATTCGAGAATTACCTTGTCCAAATCGAGAACAATTACAAAAGCATGCAGGAAACGCTGCTTTCTGCTGGCATGTCCGGTTTGAATCTGGCTGTTGTATTTCATGAAATAGAACGTGGCGTGAGGGCACTCCATCGAGTTATTGCAGAAGGAACGGACATGGAGAGTGCTGCTCGTCAGGCCCGTGATCTCATGCATCTTCTCGATGGTTTCGCAACATTACTTCGACGAGACAGCAAGCAACACCACAGCGCAAAGAAGCTAGTGAATGCTGCGCGCCAATTCAACATGCTGCGCTTTCGATATCATAGAATTAAACTCGTCTGCCCTTTGCTGCAAGATAGTGCCGATGGGTTCGAATCCCGATTTGCATTCAGCTTGGTTTTGGGAGCACTGAACAATCTAATAGACAACGCACTCTACTGGCTTCGCGTGAGGTGGCCAAACATGTCGGCTAAGAACGAACCGCCTGAGCGAAAGCTTTATATCAATGTTTCACACGATTTCGATGCTGGACCGGCGATTATCGTCGCCGACAATGGTGTCGGTTTTCAAGGAGATGATCCTGAGCATCTTGTGCGACCATTCTTCACGCGAAAGCCGGAAGGCATGGGACTGGGTCTGTATTATGCAATCCTGGCGATGGAATTGAACGGAGGACAACTTGCGTTCCCGGAACCGGGCGAGGTTGAGATTCCTGACGAATTCGACGGTGCGGTTGTTACTTTAATCTTCAAGAAGGAAGTGAAGTGATGTTGCCAGCTCCTCGTATTGTAGCGATTGACGACGAACCCAAACATCTTGATGGTTTGACGAGGGGCCTCAACACCTATGGCGTTGCGTGTCTCCCCATTCATTTCACTGGGGAAACAGAGAGTGTTTGCGAATGCCCGCATGTCAGAGTCATCTTTGCTGACCTCCATCTCAATGATGGCTCTGCAACTGACCACGCTAGGGACTTCAGTACGATTGGCGGATTGATAGAGGATACTCTTAAACCATCTGGACCTTATTTTATTATTCTTTGGACTAAGTATCCGGAGCAAGCTGATAAACTCTGTGATTTCCTAACAAATCGTCTGAAGGATGATGTGGCAAAGCCGTTTGTTGTTCAAGCGCTTGACAAGAACGACCATCTGGATGGTACTGGAAATGTGAAGAGCATTGAAGAACTCATTAAAGCTGTTAGAGAATTGGTTGCCACTCAACCGCAAATCCGGGCGCTTTTCAATTGGGAAGAGCGAGTGACTGATGCTGGAGCTGATACAGTTTCATCTATTCTTGAACTGGCGAAGTCTGAGACACAGGTTCAGGACCACACTAAAACCCTTGGCAAGTTGCTTGCAAATTTCGCTGTTGCCGCAGTTGGAAAGGAACATGTCGAAGAGGATCGATTTCGAGCGGTGAATGAGGCACTTCTGCCTATTCTAGCTGACCGTATCGCGTCAATGCGATCACGGGAAGTCGACAACGAACCATGGGAGGCGGCATTTGATGAAACCGATGTCGGGCAAAACCTGTCTCAGGATAAAGCCGCAAAGCTCAACAAACTGATTCATGTTGCACTTTCGACTTCTGATAAGGATGGGTCTGAGCGTGGTGACGTGCTCTCTCTTCCAAAAGAGTTTTCTGCCGATATGTTCGAATCTACATTTAACATTAAGGAAGCCATGGCAGCTGAAAAACAGTTCTGGCGTAAAAATAACCAGAAAGACCATAACGGTGATCTATGGGTATTGGTACAGACTCAAGCGGCCTGCGACTATGCTCAAAAACAGCCAGGACCCTCACCTTTCTATCTCGGTCTGCTCCTGCCCGCAGACCAAGTGCGAAAAAATAGACCTCCTGCTGCTCTTTGGCGCAGTCCACACTTCGTATGTAACAATGAGAATTGTTTTTTGCACGTAAACGCGCGTTTTCAGGTGTCATTACCGAGCGCGAATGTTAAGAAGGCAAAATTTCTTTTTCGCTTGCGTGAGCAGCTTCTCAATGACCTGATATATTGGATTCATAGCTATGGTGCCCGCCCGGGAATCATTTCGTTTCCCTGAAACCATAAATAAAGTGCTTTCAAGATTCTGAAAGCGAACCTAGCCACTCCCGAATACGATGCAAGTCACCAATCTTTGTCTTCAGAATAGAAACGATGTCTTTCCCGGATATAATTATTATAGGATGTTGGTCATTGGTAATTTCTTGATAGGCTTGTCCGCTCAGATACGAAGTTGTGACGAGTATCCCAAATTGCCTGTGGCGAAGCCTTGATATTAATCGAGAAAGAAGTTTCACCCCGACACCATGGGAAGTGCTATAACACTTGGCTTCCAACGAGAATTCTACTTTGATAGCTGAGCGCTCTTGACCGATTTGATAAGTCCCTAAAGCATCGCGCCCGCCATCGCGCCAAGGCCTAGTTAGATCGACCCGAGCAATAGACGGCATGGATAGTTTCGCAATCTCAACAGCGCACCTTTCAAAGTCAATGGGAGCATTTTTATAGCGTTCATATACCAATGACAGAATACGGATGTCTTCCAAGTTATGTGGTAACTGTTCATTTTTGGACCGAGTCTTGATAATTTGCTCTGCCTCGATAGGGGCGTATTTTCTTAATTTCACCCAATCAAGCCAGGGTTTTGGCGCATGTCGTGATGGTAGAGCGCAGCCGTCTTGAATATCAGAAATCCAAGCTCTGCTGATTACAGGAACATTTAGTATCGTAAATCTCGCCCTGTAGTTCTGGTATCGAATCCCTTGATCACCGCTACTTCGCCATACGGCCACGAGATCTTCATCCTGAGTCATGCCTTCTGCTCCGGGTACAGCCAAGCCATAAAATCTTACATCACGAAATCTCCCGGCATTTCCGAATATCAATATCGGGGGAAATTTCGATATATCTCCATGTCGGGCCTCGAATAGATTTGCCAGAATTTGATTGCCGCTTCTGGGAGTTTCATGTAGTGGCCCTGGCGTTCGACGATCCCCATAATACGTAAATATACCCGTTTCAGGATCCATCGAATCCGGCCAGTTTGGGTCACGTAAATTGGT
>JAPOYD010000136.1 GCA_026706735.1 Nitrospinota bacterium
GTTTCTGTCTTGAATTGCACTCCAACAAGGCGCGAAAAGTTGACGTTCTTAAACAGTTGGGGGTTGCGTGGAAAACAGCAGCTTTAAATTCGGAAACGGATTGGAAGCAGAAAGCTGATACCCTCTTGGGCATGCGTAACCGGTTAAATCGTTTGGTCAATCGATTGCACGAGAAACGCAGGAACGGGTTGACTGCCCACTACGCCATGGGCGTGAAGGTTCGGGATGAGCAGATTGCAGGACGCGTCACACTTTTCTGGCCGACTGCAGACCATCACGATAAAGCCGCGGTCGAGACCATGCGTGAGGTAGTGGAAAATCTCTCGATACAGGCCAAGGAAGTCAGAAGTATCTCAAAGAGTCCTTTTAATTTGGTTGATACTACCGAGTGGACACCACAGTGGGAAGACCAGGTAGTCAAGCGAGCCGGTGCATTATCCGCCGCTGCGGAAGATATGGAACATGTCTGCAATGCCCTCTGCAAAGCAATAGGAATATCTTTGCCGGATCATTTGTTGACAGAACTCAATGTGCTCGGAGAACTCGCCTCCCTGCTGATCGATTCCTACAGGCGACAAGCAGCCTATGCGCTAAACCCGGATGGCTCAGATTTAATCGATGCTCTCCGAGAAGCGGCTCAATGCTTGAAAGCGTTCGCGAAAGCACAGGCATCGCTCAGCTGCGGATACGAACCGTTCGCTTGGCGGACACTAGATGGTATCGACCTGAAGCAACGCTGGGTAGAGGCTGAAACGAAGTGGTGGCTAAGGCGTTTTTTTGCGAAGCGTCACATCATAAAGCATATGCGCGAAAACGGCGCCCAAGGAATTCCGGAACCATCAAGTGATGCGCCGACGCTGGAAGTCCTCCGCCAGCAGGGTGAGGCGATCGACCGATTGGAGCACCAACTATCAAATCTAAAGGATTGGCGCGGGTATGAAACCGACCCGGAAGTACTTGAATCTTTGGGCCAACTCGGTGAACGCGCTCAAACTGCTGTTAGCAAACTAGCCAAAGACCCGCAGGCGTTGATAGAAGTTCGAGGCAAGTTACGTTCTCTTCTCCACGATGGCAACGACCTGCTCTCCATTGAAGGTAGTGTTGGTCGCTTAGCTACAGCCTTTTTAGATGGACTTGAAAGACTACGACAAGCAAGCGGCGAGTTTGAAAATATCACGGGGGCCTCAGAGCGAAACACTTTTTCTGCCGAAGATCACTCATTGGCACAAATCCGGGAAACGGCCGACACTATTAAAGCTCGTCATAACGAACTACGCGATTGGTGCGCATGGCGGAGACGAAGGAATGAAGCCATTGACGCTGGCCTTCTACCACTTGTCGAAGCCGTGGAGCAAGGACGGGTACCACCGGAGGAGATCGAAGAAACCTTTGAAACCGCGTACTGCACTTGGTGGTCAACAGCGATCATGGGAGAAGATGAGGTGCTTCGTACTTTCTCTGCTCCCGAGCATGAAGCAACGATCGAAAAGTTCCGCCAAATTGATGATGATTTTCAAAAACTCACTGCAAAATACATCACCGCGAAATTGTCGGGTGAACTACCGGATGAGGACAGCGTCAAGAAAAATTCTCAGTGGGGAGTGTTACGACGCGAGCTACAAAAGAAAAGACGGCACAAACCAGTTCGCAAACTTTTGGAGGAAGCGCCTGGTGTTCTAACGTCACTAGCTCCATGTTTCATGATGTCACCACTTTCAGTGGCGCAATATTTGCCGACTGAACAAGCACTCTTCGATGTGGTTATCTTTGATGAGGCCTCCCAAATTACGGTATGGGACGCCGTTGGTTCAATCGCCCGTGGAAAACAAGTAATTGTTGCAGGCGACCCTAAGCAAATGCCGCCCACCAACTTCTTCGCACGTACTGAAGACGACCCAGACGGCGAAATCGATACGGATGGGGATCTGGAAAGCATTTTGGATGAGATGCGCGGCGCTGGTATTCCTGATAGGACTTTGAATCTACATTATAGGTCGCGCCACGAGAGCTTGATCGCGTTTTCCAATGATCGGTATTACGGGAACGAACTCATCACCTTTCCAGCCCCGGAAGTGGCTAATTGCGCGGTACACCTTAAACGTCCCGATGGTTTCTATGCACGTGGCGGTGCTCGTCACAATCAAGAAGAAGCAAAGGCTATTGTGGATGAGATTGTTCACCGCTTGATGCACCAGAATTCTGCGATCCGAGAACGTTCAATTGGTGTCGTCACTTTCAATTCCGAGCAACAGACATTGATCGAGGACTTGCTTGACAATGCACGTTCGAAACACCCCGAGATAGAGTATGCGTTCTCGCGCGAGCACGTAACAGAACCTGTGTTTGTTAAAAACCTAGAAACCGTACAGGGCGACGAACGCGATGTCATTCTATTCAGCGTTACTTATGGCCCTGATCGGAGCGGGCACGTGACAATGAACTTTGGTCCGCTGAATCGGGCAGGAGGCGAGCGGCGCCTTAATGTCGCTGTGACTCGCGCAAGATCGGAAATGGTCGTCTTCTCGACATTGCACCCAGATAAGATCGACCTGTCACGCACACAAGCACAGGCAGTCGCTGATCTAAAACTTTTCCTTGAATTTGCCGAGAAAGGCCTAGGTGTATTGGGAACTACAGTAAGGGGCTATGCTGATGATTTCGAATCTCCTTTTGAGGTGGCCGTAGCACGAGAACTAAGGATGAAAGGCTGGCAAATTCATCCGCAGGTCGGTGTGTCAGCCTACCGAATAGATTTAGGGATTGTGCACCCGGATGCGCCTGGACGCTACCTCGCCGGTATCGAGTGTGATGGCGCTATGTACCATAGTTCGGCTTTCGCACGAGAGCGCGATAAAATTCGTCAGGCCGTTCTGGAAGGCCTTGGGTGGACCATTTTTCGAATTTGGTCAACGGACTGGTGGACCAACAAAGAAGGAGCGTTCAAGAAAGTCGATGACGCACTTCGCCAGCACCTAGAGGAGACTCAGCACGAAGAGGTCGAACAAGAGCAAGTTAAAGGCATCGAGCAAGACAACGAGAAGGAATTGGAAGATTGGATATCGGTACAAGACGACGACTCTACAATTACAGAATCTAACAATGAAGTGCGGCACCTCAAGTTCGTAAATTTACTCCATCTCCACGACGACTCGGATGATACGAAGTCTAACGAAGAAACGCCGCGCTGGCCGGAAACGGATTACGCCGACGAGAATAGTGCGCAGAGCATGCAAGAGGAAATCCACGAAAGGATAGCCTCTGAGGCCGACCGGGATGAGAGCTCTAAGCCTATGGATATGGAACCCGCGCAAGATTGCCTTGGACCGTATCCTAGGTTCCAAGGTCCAACCGGTCCGGACCCACGGAGCGCAAGTTCAGCCCAAGTGGCCGAGGGGCTTGATAGAATTATTCAAGTCGAAGGTCCGGTGCTCGCCAAACGGGCCTATGACATCTATTTGCGCGGGTGCGGTGTTAACAGAATGGGAGGCGAAATAAAACGCCTTATGAACAAGGCACTTCAGCATGCTATTCGACGAAATCTTGTGGTTAAGGAAGATGAATGGAGTGTGGGAGGATTGGTTCGTTCGATTGCTCGGTCGCCTGACGCTCCGCCGGTCATTGCTCGGGAGCGAGGTCCTCGCCATTTCGACGAGATTCCTCCAAGTGAGTTACAACTTGTCGCTCGTCAATTGCTATTAGACCGTATGAATGATTTCGAATTCGGTTCGGAAGCACACTTGAAAGCCGTGCTTGATATGTTCGAATTGCGTCGGCTTACTACTCCGGTTCGAGTGAAGCTACGCGACATTTTGAAACGCCGATATCCATATGTGGATGAAGTTTTGGGTTGTAACTAGACTATGTGCTCAAGTATGTAACCCGGTTTTCGTGTTGATAGCCCGATATCGTTCATACCAAGTATATGCAGAGGTTCAATCCTACTCAAAGTGCTTTCATCATAATGCGAGTTTGACATTCTTTTCTTAAAGGAGAATAAGACGTGCGTTACGAAGTCTCTGATATTGCGTATAAAGTTATAAAAGAACATGAAGATGAAGGTGATTGGGTAGATGTGGCGATAAAGGCAACCGTCGAAAATAATTCGGACGACGAAGAAGTTATGGTTGAACTTCAGGGTGTCGACAGAGAAGGGTTTCAAGTTTGCTCAGCTCACCTGTTCGGGCGTATCCCGAGCAGGAAATCTAAGGTTCTCACTACAAAAGAATTAATAGAAAAGTCAATCTTTCAAATGATTGCCCATTGGCAACAACGATGATGCCAATCGGACTAGATGCCCGGTGGCGGTGCTGGGGCCCGGCGACGTCTGGTACGTGCCGCCGCATATCGAGCACCAGACGGATTACCTCGAAGACACGGTGGCGTTCGAGGCCGCAGGCCCCATACAGCTGGACAATTTCGCGGGCTACCTGCACGAGGACACCCATTTCGTCGACCAGAGGGACTTGGCGGCGGACCTGGAGAGGGAACAGGCGGGGTAAGGGGGGAGTGTTTGGCTGGCGTTCTGCAAGGGGGTTTGTGGGGACAGGCCCCCGTGCCCGTTCTTTCGATCCCGCAACCGCAGATTGCCGTCATTTCGGTGTCGTGGTTTGCCTCGACTGAGGCGTGGTGGTGTAGGTCGGACATATATGTCCGACATATATGCGACCCATGTTGAAATGGCGAAAAGGCAGGGCCGCATATATGCGGCCCCTACATGCGAGATGTGGCCCTTCGCAGATCACCGAACGCCGGAATGATGAACAACACCGCATTCCGCCCGTAGGGGCGGTTCGCGAACCGCCCCTACAATCGATTCAATGGCCAGATGTCCACCCGATCGCCTACCCATTCGGCAGAATCGCCGTCTCCTCGGCGGGGGATGGATTTCGGTGAAGGAATAATTCCTCAGCAGCCCTCTCCGCGTCATCGCTCCAATCGCCCTCGCACTTGTAGAGAAAACTCTATATCGCAACGGAGTCGGGTTCGCCTCCGCCATGCTCGCCGTCCGCGCCGCCTCCTTGGTCCGCGCGCAAACAATCCCTGAGCGGATAGCCTGAAGGACTTGCTCTTGCTGAGGAGTTGTTCCATCGGTAGAGTGATGCGGACGTTCGAGGACAAACGAGGCGGCGAAGCCTCCTCGCCCCGCGCGGAATGGAGGGATGATGACGGAACGCAAGCCAAAATCCCGCCACGAGTCGATAAAGGCGGGCGATTTCATTCGTGTCGGCATGCTGGATGAGTTGAAGCGCGAGCGCATGAAAGTGGTGAGCGGCCGGCGCCATCCCATCCTTGTGGTGTATGAGCAGGGCCGCCTTCACGCGCTCGACAACCGCTGTCCCCATCTCGGCTTCCCGCTCCACCGGGGGTCGGTGGAGAACGGCATCCTCACCTGCCACTGGCATCACGCCCGCTTCGATCTCGAGAGCGGTTGCACCTTCGATCTGTGGGCCGACGATGTGCCGAGGGCCAGGGTCGAGGTACGGGGCGATGCGGTCTGGGTCGCGGCCGTTTGCAGTTATCCTGACGAGGGCGACTATTGGCGCACGCGGCTCGGCGACGCCATGGCGCACGACCTGGATCTGGTGACCGGGAAGGCGGTGCTCGGCCTGCTCGATCAATCCGTTGCGAGCGCCGATATCCTCGCCGATGCCTTCCTGTTCGGCGCGCGGAATCGCGACGACTGGAGTGCCGGTTCCACGATTCTGGCCGCGCTGGCAAACGTGTTGCCGACCCTCGATGAGGACGACCGCTATCTCGCGCTGTTCAAGGGCATCTCCGAGGTGGCCGGCGACTGTGCCGGCGAGATGCCGCGCCGCGACCGCAAGCCCCTGGCCGAGGCCGCTCCTTCGCGGGACACCATGCGGGACTGGCTCCGGCACTGGTCCCTGGTGCGTCACCGCGACGGCGCGGAGCGCACCGTGCTGACCGCGATCGCCACCGGCGCGACGCCCGCGGAGCTCGCCGATCTCCTGATCACCGCACAGACCGATCGCTACTACGCCGATCGCGGCCACAGCCTCGATTTCATCAACAAGGCGATGGAGTGCCTCGATACCATCGGCTGGCAACACGCCGAGGCTATCCTGCCCACGGTGGTCAAGACCATGGTGACGGCGCGCGGCGAGGAGGAGGCGAACGCCTGGCGCCACCCGCTCGATCTGGTGCCCCTCCTGGAGGCGGCCTTCGCCGAGCTTCCGAAGCTCTTCAGGAAGGGGGGCAAGACGAAGGGCGTCTGGCGGGATCACCGCGCGCTGGCCGGGGCAATCCTCGGCGAGGAGGCCGAGCCCATCATCGCCGCCATCAACGCCGCCATCGCCGCCGGCGCCCGGCCGACGGACCTGTCCCGCGCGCTCGCTTATGCGGCGGCGCTCCGCGTGGCGCGCTTCGGCACCTCGAACGAGTTTTCCGACTGGAACGCGGCGCTTCACGCCTTCACCTACGCCAACGCATTGCATCAGGTTCTGAGTCGTATCACCGCGGAGGGGGAGGCGCCGCCCGAGGCCCATGTCAACGTGGTTCGCGGCGTGTTCCACGGCGCCATGGCGGTCTATACGAATCGCTTTCTCAATGTGCCCCCGGCTCGACTGCCGGAGGAGGAGCCTGCGGCGTTGGCCCGACTCCCCGGGGACGCGGCGGCGCTCCGTGAGGGCCTGCTCGATGTGATGGACCGCCAGCAGCAGGTCCAGCCGGCGGCGCGGCTGGTCGCCCGGTATTTGAACCAGGGCCACGATCCCGCAGATGTCATCGCGACGCTCGGCCATGCGCTCCTGCGCGAGGACGCGAGCTTTCACATGTTCCAGATGTACGAGGCGGGCGTGCAGCAGTACCGCGAGTGGGCGGGTGAGCCCGAAGGCGGTCACATTCTGATAGCCGTGGCCCGCTTTCTCGCCGCGCATTCCCCGACCCAGCGCGCCAGGCACCAGATCGCGACCATCGCCCGCCGGCTGCATCTCGGGGAGAGCGTGCATGAGAGCGAGGGCGAAGACGCGGCCGATTCGGCTGCGAAATAGGCTTCGACGAACGCCGACGCCTTCGCCATCCGCGCTCCCCGTCACGTCGGAACCGGGCCCGGCCGGATTCCGCCCACCTCATTCCGTAAAAGAACCGACGGGACGTTTCGCTTCGAGACCATCCGGCCCGCTCGCTATACGGGACGCACGCCGCATACCGGGCACCAGGCGGTGTAGGGGAGGATTTTCGTTTTTCGCTTTGCCCGCATTTCCGCAATGAAGATCAAATGCCGCATCCATTGTAGGGGCGGTTCGCGAACCGCCCCTACGGGGGCTGGTGAAAAAGCCGTAATTTCGAGACTCAGCGCATATTACCCACCGGAGAGGTAGGAGACTTCACTCCCCGCTTGAGGGTCGAGCTTCCCGAGGGGAAAGCTCGACGATGAAGCCGAGCGGTTTGTGCGAAGGCTGAATCGGTGGGGGGACATGCCACAGAAAAAAATCTCCCCCCACCGGCGCGACTTCGGACTATGTCCTCGTCTTGCCGACTCCCCCTCAAGGGGGGAGTGAACTTCAAAGGCATGCGTGCAACCCAAAATCGCTTCTTGGGGTTTTTCAACAACCCCCTACGGGTTCATTTCGAAACGCTAGAGATGCGTAGGGGCAGGCCCCCGCGCCTGTCCGGGGACCTGTGTGTCCGCTCGATTGGCCGAAAAGAAGAAGGGGTGTAGGTCGGACATATATGTCTGACCCTACAATCCGGGGTCGAACTCTTTCCTCACTCTCGTTTGACCCGAAAGCCGCCCCTACGCATTCGGCAGGACCGCCGCACCCTCTTCAGCGGGATGAATTTCGGCGAAGGAATAATTCCTGGTCCTGCCGTCTGCGCCTAAATCGATGATTTCGGTTTCACGGATGACCTTGTCGATCATTTCCCGGACGGGCAGGCGGGATTCGATTCCGC
Organism: Nitrospinota bacterium; assembly: GCA_026706735.1. Taxonomy (GTDB): domain Bacteria; phylum UBA8248; class UBA8248; order UBA8248; family UBA8248; genus Bin107. The sequence continues at coordinate 7,915 of JAPOYD010000136.1, forward strand.
GCAGGTGGCCCGCGTGGGAACGAATGGCGGGGTGTTTCGGCACGAACAGCGAGCAGCAGTCCTGGTCGGGCTCGATGGAAATATCGAACGTGCCGAGTTCTTTCGCCCCCTCGACAATCTCGTCTTTATCCATGCCGATCAGGGGCCTCAGGATCGGTATCCGCACCGCATCCTCGATGGCGGCGAGATTCTGAAGCGTCTGGCTCGCCACCTGGCCCAGGCTCTCTCCGGAGACGAGGGCGCGGGCGTTCTCGAGCCCGGCGATATGCTCCCCGATACGCGCCATGAACCGGCGGTACAGAACGACGCGGTATTCGGGCTGCGTGGCGAGAACGATCTCTTTTTGGAGGTTGCCGAACGGCGCCATGTAGAGCCTGCTGCCCAACTGGTAGCCGTTCAGCACCCGGGCCAGATCCTTCGCCTTGTCGGCGGATGCGCGGCTCAAGTAGGGCGCGCCGTGAAAATGGATGAACACCACCTCGCAGCCGCGCTTCATGATGCGCCAGGCGGCCAGCGGCGAGTCGATGCCGCCCGAGAGGAGCGCCGCCACCCTTCCGAGCGAACCGACGGGCAGACCGCCGGGACCCGGTATTTTCTCGGCGTACACCCAGGCTTCTCTCGGGATGACCTCGATGTGCACCGTGAGTCCCGGATGCTCCAGATCGACGGGCAGGTGTCTTCTGGCCTGAATCGCAGCGCCGATGGTCCTGTCCCACTCCCTCGTGCTGACGGGCGTGGTCGGGAACGATTTCCGGGTTCGCACCCGGAAACTTCGGGTTTTGAGGGGAGCGATCATATCGAGCGCCGTTTTCGCCGCCGCCTCGATGTCGAGCGGAACGCTTCGGGCCCGGGCGAAGTAGGCGACCCCGAATACTTTCCTGAGGGCTTCGATTAGAGCATCGGTATCTTTCAGGCCGTTCGTTTCCAGAATAAGCCGCCCTGTTCGTTTCCTGATTTTCGCCTCGCAAAACAAAGACGCCGCGCGTTCGATCCGCCCGGAGAGGCGTTCGATGAACAGCGGGCGGTTTTTCCCCTTGAGTCCAATCTCATCGTAATGGATGAGAACCGAGACGTCTGTCGTCTCCTTTGTGCTCACGGTGTTCTCTCTAGGAGAACCTCTTCTCCCGAGCGGACATTCAGGAAATCTTTCGGGTCGCCCGCCACCTTGCCCAGCGGATTCACGGGGCTGGCCGCGCGGGGCGCGTCATCCACGCTCGCAGGGGTGCGGCCGAAAAAGATGCAGAATGCGCTGCCCGGCGGCCAGTAAGCGATCTCTCCGACTTCCATCTCCTCGCGGGCGGAATCCTCCAGCGGCGCCTCTACGGGAACCTGAAAATAGATTTCCTCGCCCCAGACGTTCGCCGCGCCCCTGATCGGCAAGGCCTCCCACAAGGCGTGCGCGGTTCCGCTCTCCGTCAGTTCCGCCTCCATGCTCAGGTTGCCGATAGTGATTTGAATTTTTCTGCTCAAAACCAGAACTCTCCTCATGGTTGGACAATCACCCTGTTTCTGGCAACATAGCCGAGCTTCGTCTTGAGGAAAAGGGGCGTTTCATCGCCTTGACACCCATGGGCCTCCTCAATAGATTGATTTGCGCTTGTGTTCGGCTATCGGGGAAAATGATCTGCGGAAGGAAACCCCCGTTTTAGGAGATGTACCCGCAGTTCGGAGGCGAAATGAAATTTTCTGAGATTGCGGATTCAATCGCTTCCGAGATGAAGGAAGTGGAAGAGGCGATTCACGCGAATTTTCATTCGGACGTCGTTCTGATACCCGATGTGAGCGATTATCTCATTGGTTCCGGCGGCAAGCGGATTCGGCCGATGCTCCTGGTGCTCGTCGCCAAGGCGTGCGGCTACCGGGGATCTCGCGCCACGACGCTGGGTTGCGTGGTGGAATATATCCACACGGCTACGCTTCTGCACGACGACGTGGTGGATGACGCGCAGATGAGGCGGGGCAACCCGTCCGCCAATGCGAAATGGAACAACGAGACGAGCGTCCTGGTGGGTGATTTCCTCTTCGCCAAGAGTTTCTCGCTCATGTCCGCGGACGCCGATTTGCGGATCATCGAGACCATGAGCGAGGCCTGCACCCTGCTCTCCGAGGGGGAAGTGCTCCAGCTGGTCAACATGTACAACTTGAAGCTCACCGAAGAAGAATATCTCGACGTCATCTACCGCAAGACGGCGGCCCTCATTGCCGCGAGTTGCCGCGTCGGCGCCTTGATCCCGGACAGCCCGCCCACGATTGCGAACGCGATCCATCAGTTCGGCGTCCAGATCGGATACGCTTTTCAGCTGGTCGATGACGCCCTCGATTACATGGGCGATGCGCAGAGAATCGGAAAATCCGTGGGAGAGGACCTGCGCGAGGGGAACGTGACGCTGCCTTTGCTCCGGGTTTGCGCTCAGGCCACGGAGGCGGAATTCGAGAGATTGAATCATCTGGTCGTTCACGCGGACGAGATTCGGGCGGAAGATCTGGATGACGTTCTCGAATTGATGAACAAGTACGGCGCGGTGAACTACACGCTCGACAGGGCGCGGGGATACGTGGAGGCGGGGAAGGCGGCTCTCTCCATATTGCCGGATTCCTTTCATGTCGACGTATTGCGCGACGTCGCCGACTACATTGTCGATCGGGACAATTAGCCTTCCGCAGGTCTGATTCTTGCGACAGATTCAGCATTTCATTCTGGCTTCCGGTTCCCCGCGCAGAAAACGGCTCTTGCTCGATGCAGGCCTCGCGTTCGACGTCGTAGAGGCGCCCCCGGACGTGGAGGAGGACATCGCGCCAGGGCTTGAGGCGGAAGCCGGGGCCATACGCCGCGCCCAGGCGAAGGCGGGTTACGTGGCGAGGTTGAACCCGGACGCGTTCGTGCTCGGAGCCGATACCGTGGTCGTCCTGAACGGGGAAATCCTGGGGAAGCCGTCGAGCAGGGACGACGCCTCGCGCATGCTGGGGTTGCTTTCGGGGCGAACGCATGAGGTGATAACCGCCTTCACGCTTCTGGGAGCGGGTTCTCGCCAGGAGGAGGCGGTCACGACGAAGGTGTCCTTCCGGCTGCTTGACGAGGAAACCATCGGGCGCTACGCCGAAAGCGGCGAATCCATGGACAAGGCGGGCGCATACGCGATTCAGGGGATGGGCGGAAGCCTGGTGGACAGGGTGGAAGGGAGTTACACCAACGTCGTGGGTCTGCCCGTTGCGGAAGTGTTGAAGGTGTTCATGAGGTGCGGTGTCGTGACGGATGCGCCTCTTCACTCGGCGATATAAAAGACGGGGATGGATTATGCGTTTGGCTGATCGGATGAATCTGCTCAAGACGGAAAGCGCGTTCGTGGTTCTCGCCAAGGCGAGTGAGATGGAGCGCCAGGGCCGGGACATCATCCACCTGGAGATCGGCGATACCGATTTCGATACGCCCTCGAGCATCGTGGAGGAAGCGTATGCGCAACTGAAAGCGGGCAAGACGCACTATTGCCCATCCGCCGGCGTGCTGGAGCTGCGCGAAGCGGCATGTGAGTGGCTCAGGCGCGATGGGCGGGGGGATTATTCCCCGGATGAGATCGTCGTCGGTCCGGGAGGCAAGCCGTTTCTCTACTACACCATCATGGCCACGGCGGGGCCGGGCGATGAGGTGATTTATCCGGATCCGGGTTTTCCGGTCTATGAGTCCGTGGCGCTCTACGCGGGCGCTACGCCCGTGCCGCTGCCGATACTGGAAGAAAACAATTTTCGCTTCACGCCGGACGATCTGCGGGCGCGCGTCACCGAGAAGACCCGTCTCCTCATCCTGAACTATCCGCACAACCCCACCGGCGGGACTTTGACGAGAAACGAACTCGAAGCCATTGCGGAAATCGCCGTGGAAAACGACATCATCGTCTTGTCCGATGAGGTGTACGCCCACATGCTATTCGAGGGAGAACACGTCTCCCTGGGCACGCTGCCGGGGATGCGCGAGCGCACCATCATGCTCGAGACGTTTTCGAAAACATACGCCATGACCGGCTGGCGCCTCGGCTTCATCGCCGCGCCCACCACGCTCGCCGATCCGCTCGCCCAGCTCATCACGAACTCGGTAAGCTGCGTCCCGCCGTTCATTCAACTGGCGGGTGCGAAGGGGCTTCTGGAGGACCAGTCCGAGAGCCGCGCCATGATGGACGATTTCAGGCGCAGGCGCGATATCTTCATCTCGGGCCTGAACGAGGTGGAAGGCATATCCTGTCAATACCCCGACGGCGCTTTCTATGCGTTTCCCAACGTGAGCCGGATTCCCATGAGCGCAGATGATTTCGCCGATTATCTTCTGGAAGATGTGGGGGTGGCGGCTTTGCCGGGTTCCGCTTTCGGCGTTCATGCGGACAAGCACCTGAGAATGTGCTTCGCCAACAGCGTGGAGAATCTGGAGCGGGCCGTGGACCGGATCGCGGATGCCGTGAAGCGGTTGTGAAGATGAATGACAAGGCGCTTCCGCGCGTTTTTCTCTCCCGGAAATTTCCTGTCCGTCATTTCGAAGAGTTGAAAAGGTCCACCGAATTCATCATGCACGCAAGAGACGTGAAGCCGAGCCCCGCCGGCTACAGGCGCGCCGTGCGCGGTGCGGACGTTCTCATCTCGATGGTGGGAGACGAGATAGACGCTGATTTTCTCGACGCCGCGCCCCGCCTCAAGCTGGTCGCCAATTGCGGGGTCGGCTTCAACAACCTCGACCTGGAGGAGATCACCAGGCGGGGAATCCTGGCC
>JAPOYD010000151.1 GCA_026706735.1 Nitrospinota bacterium
CGGACCTGTGTGTCCGCCCGCAACCAGAGATTAAATGCGCTCAGGGCTGTAAACAAAAAGGGAGGACACATAGGTCCTCCCCTACAAAGGCGTAATCCCTGCCTCCCGCTCGGAACCCCTCCCGCCTTGCCCCGCCCTACCCGCCGGTGGGTAAAGAAATTTTCTCCCGCTCAGGTCATCCCCGTTGCTCGGTCCCGGGCGCATGGGCCGTCGTGGGGGGGGGAGTGATGTCTTGAGGCTTTACCGCGTGATGGCCCCGCAACGCCGGCCATTATAAAATTCCCCGCCGCGACTGCCCTTATCAGGTCGGATGAATTAGGATGCGAGCCTCTTATACAAATTATGAGGATAAGGAGATGCCAACGGACTTGACGGGGAAAACCTGCATCGTCACCGGCGCGAGCCGGGGCATCGGGCGCGGATGCGCGGTATCGCTCGGAAGCGAGGGCTGCCGCGTGGCGGTGAACTACCGCGAGCGCACGGACGAGGCGGAGGAAACCCGCCGCCTGATAGAAGAGGCGGGCGGAGAGGCCTTTATCATAAAAGCGGACGTGTCGGACGCTCAAGACGTGCGCCGCCTGGTGGATGAGACGAGGGAGCGCTTCGGCCCTGTCTCGATCCTCATCAACAACGCTGGTATCGCCATCACGAAACCGGTTGACGAACTCACCGAGGCCGATTGGGACGCCACGCTCACCGTGAACCTCAAATCCGCTTTTCTGCTCACCCAGGTCGTCCTGCCCGATATGAAACAAGCCCGGTGGGGCAGAATCGTCAACATCTCATCGAACGCCGCCTTCACGGGCGGGCGCGTCGGGCCGCACTACGCGGCTTCGAAGGCGGGCATGCACGGCCTCACCCACGCCTACGCCGCCGCGCTGGTGAAAGAAGGAATCACGATGAACAGCGTGGCGCCCGCCATCATCGACACCGACATGACGACACAGGACCTGCGCGCCGCCACGCCGAACAACCCGATGGAACGCTTCGGGACGGTGGAGGAGACGGTCGACGCCGTCATGCTGATGATCCGGAACGCCTACGTCACCGGCCAGACCCTCCTGGTGAACGGCGGCAATTACTTCCACTAATCCTTACCTTTTCCACGACTATCCAGAGGCCAGACAGATGAGAAACACAAACGGCGCATCCTTGCTGCTCGAAACCCTGCTCGATGAGGGCGTGACGCACCTGTTCGGAAACCCGGGCACGACGGAACTTCCCCTCATGGACGCGCTCGTGAACGAAGAGAGGCTCAAGTTCATTCTCACGCTGCACGAGGGCGTGGCAATCTCGGCGGCGGAGGGATACGGCCTCAGCACCGGAAAGCCCGCCGCCATCAACCTCCACGTGGCGCCCGGCCTCGGCAACGCCATGGGGCTTCTCTACAACGCCAAGCGCTCGGGCGCGCCCATGCTGGTCACCGCGGGGAACCAGCCCCAGAGCGGACATTTTCAGGAAATCATCCTCCATGACGACCTCGCGCGCATGGCGGAGCCTCTCGTGAAGTGGTCATACGAGGTGCGCCGCGTCGAGGACCTGGAACAGGCCGTGCGCCGCGCCGTCAAGGTGTCCATGACACCGCCGACGGGCCCCGTGTTCCTCTCCCTACCCGGCGACGTCATGCTTAGCGCCGCTTCAGATCTCAAGGAAAAACCCACGCGCATCCACACGCGCTTCGCCGCATCGGCGGAGTCCATCGAGGCGGCGGCCGCGCTCATCGCGAGAGCCGAGCGACCCTGCATCGTCTCGGGCGCAGGCGTCGCGCACTCGGGCGCGCTGGATGAACTGGTGCGCTTCGCCGAGCAAATCGGCGCGAAGGCGTATGAGGAGAATTTCGCCAACGTGATCACATATCCCATGGCGCACCCGCTCTACGCCGGCAAACTGCCCATCCTCGCGGGGCCCTTGAGGGAGCGTCTCTCGGAATCAGACCTGGTGTTCCTAGTCGGCACGGAGGTATTCCTGTTCTCATACCCCGCCGACGTGCGCCCGCTGCCCGAGAGCTGCCGCGTGGTTCATCTGGACCTGAACGCCTGGGAGATGGGCAAGAACTTCGGGCTTGACGCCGCGCTCTACGGCGACCCGAAAACGACGTTGCCCGTCTTGACGGAAGCCGTGGGGAGAGCGCAGACGGCGGATGAGGCGGCGCGGGCCAAAGCGCGCGCGGAGCGAATAGCTAAGGAAAACCAGAGCGCGAGAGAGGCCGCCCCGCCCCCTGCGGAAGAAGGCGATTATTCGGAAGGCATGCCGCTTCCCGCCTTTCACCGCGCACTCGGCGCGGGCGCGCCCGAGGGGTCCGTCTGGGTGGACGAGGCCCTCACCTCCGCCGGACCGGGCTTCCGGCGTGCTGTGGGGCGGGCGGCGTCCCAGATTTTCGGGAGAAAAGGCGGCGGCATCGGAAACGGCCTGCCCATGGCGCTGGGGGCCAAGATAGCGACGCCGGATCGCCCGGTCATCTGTCTCTCGGGCGACGGCTCGGCCATGTATTCCAACCAGACCCTCTGGACGGCGGCGAAATACGGGGTCGGCGCGGTCTTCGTCATCGCGAACAACGGGGCCTACCACATCCTGAAAGGGCGCGTGCTGGCACTGGACGGCAAGGCGAAGGAGTTTCACCGCTTCGTCGGCATGGATTTGACGGAACCGAATCTCGACTTCATCAAGCTGGCCGAATCGATGGGCGTGGAGGCCGCCCGCGTCCATGCGCCGGACGAGTTGGAGGCGTGTCTTGCAGAAGCCGCCCGCGGCGGCAAACCCTACCTCATTGACGCGGTCGTCAGGCCCACTCCACTGGGCAAACCGCCGCAGGAGCTTTGAGGGGGACAACGAACAACCCCCTCATTCCGAGCACGACAGGACAGGCACCCGCACCGGCCCGACGATCTTGTAGGGGCCGTTCGGGATGTAGGGGTCGCATATGGGGTTTTTGAAAAAGTCATAATTTCGAGATCCGGCGCATATTACCTACCGGGGTGAGAGAAGAGTCACTCCCCCCTTGAGGGGGTTGTTGAAAAACCCGCCCCTCTCGTACTCCCCTGCCTTGAAAACCAACCCCTCATCAATCGCGTCAAACGCTGCTTCGCAGCTACTCAGGTCGAAGAAATGGCGTTGGACCTGTTGCAGGAGCTTTGAGGGGAATGAAACTCAGGCCGGTTTCCGGCCCAGGATGGTCAGCCGTTTCCTGATGATGGAGAAGTCCGCTCCCTCGCCGCTTTCCTCATACCAGCTTCCCCCCTGATCGCGCAGGCACTCGAACGCGGCTCTCAGTTTCGGGAACGCTTCCGGCGAGGTCTTGGCGATGTCCATCCACTCATCAAACGGCGTGTCGGTCCTGTCGACGACCGTCTCCTCGACCCGAATTCCTTCTTCCAGAAAAAGTTCTTCCATCTCCTTACCGGACAGATGCCGCGTGATGGTCGGTTCCCGCACCCGGTCGAGTTCTTCTATCTTCTCGCGCTCTTCTTCCTCGTCCGGGTAATGGTAGTCGATCAGGAAGACGTGGCCGCCCGGGCGGACGGTGCGCGCCATCTCCGCGAAAACTTGCCGCGGGTCATCGAGATGATGGAACGTGTGGCGGCAGATGGCGGCGTCGGCGGCTCCCGCCGCCAGGGGCGCATCGTGCGCGTTCGCCAAGACGTAGCGGGCGTTCGCCTGGAGACCCCACTCGCGCAGGCGCTCGCGCCCTCTGGCGGCCATCGCGGGGGTCAAGTCCAGCCCCACGACGTTGCCCCCCGCCGCCAGAAAGGGTTTTGCGGATGTGCCCGTGCCCATCCCGAAATCGACCAGCCAGGAGCCTTCGCCGAAGCCGACCCGCTCGGCCATCGCGCCCAGGCGCGCCTGTTCCGCGTCGCTGTAATAGCCGCCGTAGGTCTCGGCCATCCGCGTGAAGGTCTCGATGTTCCGCTGTTTAGACGCATCCATCAAAAGCCCCCTTCTGGGAGTTCGCCTTATGCTGCTTTGAGATATCAGCGAATCATACACCGAAACCGGGAAAAGCACGCTCCCCTCTCAATCGTTTTGCAAAAGACGCGGGCTGCCGTTAGAATGAGCGAAAATCAACCTCTCAAATACGAGGAGAGCGCAAGATGGATGAAATTCTCGACAAATTCGCAGCCGAATGCCACGACATACTGAAAGCGGATTCGAGCAAGGCCGGTCTCCAGAAGGTGAGCGACGCCTTGGAGAAAGTGCTGGTGAACCAGGAGTTCGTGCAGGAACACCTGGGGCCGGACAACGACTCCCCCCGCAAGATGCTGTACAAGGACCCCGAACTCGGCTTTTGCATCTTCGCCCACGTGCACAAGGGCGTGACCGGAAGCTCCCCGCATGATCACGGCGCCTCTTGGGCCATCTACGGCCAGGCGGTGGGAACCACCACGATGACGGACTACGAACTCGTCGAGCGGCCCAACGGCGCAGCACCGGGCAAGGTGCGCGCCGTGCGCAGCTACGACCTCACGCCGGGCCTCTCCAAGGCCTACGACGTGGGGGAATTCCACTCGCCCAAGCGCGAGGGGGAGACGCGCCTCGTCCGCATCGAAGGCATCGATCTGGACACCATCACGCGCGACAAGTACGAGGCGGTGTAATCACGTCTCGAGCGCAGAGTGCTGATTGTTCGAGCAATATGGTTTTTCTCAAGTGTCGCAGGTGGGCTTTCTCGGTGAAAGCCCGGGAAGCCGGTGAGAATCCGGCGCGGACCCGCCACTGTGACCGGGGACGAAAGCGGCTGAAACCACTGGCGCAAGACGCCGGGAAGGGGCCGTGAGTAGGATGATCCGGAAGCCAGGAGACCGACCTGCGGCAACCTTATGACCCGTCACGTCCTCGCGGAACGGGAGGTGGGTGGTATCTTGCGCATCATCACACCCCAAGTCGAAAGTATCACCGCACGCGCGGGCATCACGTACGCGCAGCGATAAAGATTCGTCATAGGAGCGGCGGACGCATCCGCCGCTGAAACAGCCGGCAGGTGTTCGGGAATCCGGTGCAAGACCGGAGCTGCCCGGCAGCTGTGAGCGACGCGCCTTTCATACGATCCACTGGGACACACCCGGGAAGGAATGAGAGGCGGCCATCGGCGCGAGCCAGAAGACCGGCCTGCCGGCGTCATCGCCATTGAGACCCCGCCTGGGGTCCGTATCGAGCGCTTGGGCCGCTCAAGGAGGCGTACTCTCATGCAAGGCATCTCAAGAAAACCCACCCGGTCATCCATCCGCACCAAACGAGGCCTCTTCGCCGTATGGCTCGCCGCGCTCATACTCTTCGGAGGGGCGGGCATCGCCTCCGCGCAGAGCGCCGAGGAGGAACTCTATCTCGACCCCATCACCGTCACGGCGACGCGCACACCGGAAAGACTCAGCGACGTGGCCGATTCGGTGGAGGTGTTCGGCCCGGAGCGGATCGAGAGCCTCCTACCCGGCGATGCGCTCGATTTCCTGAACGAGGGGGCGGGCGTTATCCTCCCGCAGACGAGCGGCAGAGGCGGACAGGCGAGCCTCTTCCTGAGGGGGAGCGAGAGCAACTTCACCAGCGTGATGATCGACGGCTTCAAGCTCACCTTCCCGGACGGCAGCGCGTATGACTTCGGGCACCTCTCGCCCGAGTGGGTGGGTTCCGCCGAGGTGCTCAAGGGCCCCCAAAGCCCGCTTTACGGCTCGGACGCGGCCTCGGGCGTCATGAATTTCCTGCCTGACGTCGGAAAGCCGGGAGAGGCGCCCTCCTTCTCGGTGCGCGCAAGAGGCGGCAGCGGCGACACGTTCGAGGAGGCCTTCAAGCTCAAGGGCGGAACGGCAAGGAGCGGATACGCAGCCAGCCTGAGCCGCCTCGATACGGAGGGCCATCTGCCGAACGACGGCTATTACCGCACCGTGGGCACGGTGGCGCTGGATCATTTCTTATCGGACAAGGCGAAGCTGCGCTTTCTCTACCACGCCAACCAGAACCGCTACGACATCCCCGGACCGGACCATGCGGGCCATACCGAACCCAACAAGTACGGGCGAAACACCGAACAGCTCATCGGCGCGCGCGCCCATGTCAAGCCCTTCCCGTGGCTCGAGTACGTCCCGCGCATCTCCTTGTACCTGAGAGACACGCTGTTCGAGAACAAGCCGGACGCGCTCAACTCCGATTCCACCAAAACAGAGACGGACGGCACGAGGCTTCACCTCGACAACCAGGTGAACGTAAGGTTCTCAGGCAAACAACTGGGCTTGAGCGCTTTGCGCCGGTCCGTTTCCACACTCGGCGTCGAATGGGAGACCGAGGACATCGCCATCAAGAGCGCCTATGAAAATTCCTTCGGCTCAGGCGAGAACGAGTACGACAGCGACCGGCGGGCCACTTCTTTCTATGCGCAGCAGCAGTTTCAGCTCCGAGGTGGCCTTACCCTCGCAGGCGGGGTGCGGACCGATAATTTCGACGTCGGCGAAGACGAGACGACCGGCAAGTTCTCCGCCTCCTATAAAATCTCCGGAACCGGCGCGCGGATTCGCGGCGCTGTGGGCGAGGGAATCAAACGGCCCTCCTTCGCCGAGCTGCTCGACGTTTACGGCCCCGGCAACCCGAACCTGAGGAGCGAAAGGCAGCGCAGCTGGGAGGCGGGCTTCGATCAGTTTTTGGCGAACAAGAAACTCAAGTTCAGCGCCACGTATTACGTGAACGAAATCGAAGACCTGATCGCCTATTCGTTCACGCCGTTCGACAACGGAACGAACTACGAGAACATCCAGAAGGCGCGGGTCAAGGGCGCGGAAGTTTCTGTATCCCTGATCGATTTCAACGACTTCTCGGCCCATGCGAGCTTCAACACCATGGATACGGTCGCACTCGAAACCGAAGGCCTCGGCGCGCCGAACTACGTGGAGGGAGAAGAGCTCCTGCGGCGCCCGGACTGGTGGTGGAGCGCTTCGGTCAGCTATCACCCGGACCGCCTGCGAGCAGCTCTGAGAGTGAACACGGTGAGCGACAGGCGGGACATCGACGACTCTCAGCCCTGGCCATATCCCAGGGTGGTGAACCCCGGCTTCACGAGGGTGGACCTCGCGCTCTCTTTCGACGTCGTGAAGGACGGCATTTCGATGTTCGACAAGATGAGGAAATCCAGGCTCAAGGACTTGACGGTCGAACTCAAGGTAAACAACGCGCTCGATGAGGAATACGAGGCCATATACGGTTTCAGCGCGCCCGGTATCCAGTGGTACGCGGGCGTAAGGGCGATCTTCTAGGGGTTGTTGAAAAAGCCCAATATGATTGCATTTGACGCTATGGGTTTGGCGAATGGGGTTGATTTTGTAGGGGTCGCATATATGCGACCCGACCGGTTCGCGGCATCTGGGCCGCATATATGCGGCCCCTACACGCCAATTAGCGACCCCGCCCAAAAGGGACTTTTTCAACAGCCCCCTCAAGGGGGGGAGTAATTTTGAAGCCGGACGCCGTCGGGCCGCATCCATGGTCTTTTTCAACGACCTCTTTCAGCGGAACCCTTCGGCCGAGGTGGGGCTTTGCGCAAAGGGTGGCAAATGCGATTATTCGCTAAGCTCAAAATATACTTCCTGGCGGCGGCTCTTTTATGGGCTGCGGTCTCCCCGATTCCGGAGGGGCCCGCACCCGCCCGCGCCGCCAGGAAGCCCGAGCGCCTGATCGCCATGACGCTCGCCACCGCCGAGATGCTCCTCGCTCTCGCGCCCACAGAAAGAATCGCCGGCCTGCACAAGCTGGCCGGGCACCCGGGATATTCCAACGTCGCCGCGCAAGCGCAAGGCATTCCCCTCATCGACAGCACGCCCGAGCGTATCATCGACCTGAAGCCGGACGTGGTGTTCGTCGCCTCGTATTCGAGCGCCGCGTTCCTGAACCACCTGCGCGCGGCCGGGGTGCCCGTATCGAAATTCTCCGCCTTCAGCGGCGTTGCGGACGTATTCGCCAGCATCGAGAAGATGGGCCGCCTGATCGGAGCAGAAGACAAGGCGCAGAAACTCATCGAAGACGCGCGAGAAAGAATTCGCGCCATACGATCGCGCATTCCATCAAATATGAAACCCCCGCGCATCCTGACCCTCGTGCGGGGCGGCTGGGTGACGGGCGCAGGCACCTCGCACGATGCGCTCATCCGTCTCGCGGGCGGAGAAAACGTGGCCGCAGAAAAGGGAATCCGGGGGGCGCAAAGAATATCGGCTGAGCGGATCATCGCCTGGAATCCGGACGTCATCATGGTGGGGGTGCACCCCGAATCGGGCGCGAGCATGAAAGACGTCATCCGCGCGAACGGGGTTTACGCCCCCCTGCGGGCCAAGAAGATCGTCGAGATTCCCTACCCGCGTTTTTCGAGCGTATCCCAGTACATCGTCGATGGACTCGATGATCTGGTGAGAGGGCTCTACCGGTGAGGAAATACGCCCTCACGGCAGGGCTTTTCGCCGCCGCATTTCTCCTCGCCGCCCTGAGCGTCCGCCTGGGCGTCGCTGACATTGCGTCTGAGAAGATTTTCAAGGTCATCCTGAGCGAACTGGGGCTCATCTCAACCGAGGGGATGGGCGTTTCTATGCAAGAGCGCGCCATCGTCTGGCACATCCGCCTCCCCCGGACATTGACGGGCGCATTCGTCGGAGCGTCGCTCGCGCTCTCGGGCGTGATGCTGCAGGGCCTTTTTCGAAACCCGATGGCGAGCCCCGTGGTCGTCGGCGTCAGCACGGGGGGCGCGCTGGGCGCGACGAGCGCCATCGCGTTGGGACTGGGAGCCGCCTCCATCTGGGCCGTTCCCATAAGCGCCTTCGGCGGGGCGCTGCTGACAGTGTTTCTCGTCTCCCTGGTGGCGTCGCATAAGGGACACACCCCTCTGGGCGCGCTCATTCTCTGCGGGATGGCGATGAACGCCATCGCAGGCGCTTTGACGACGCTCGTGCTCAGCTACAGCGTGAGCGATTTCGAGATCGCGCGCCAGATCCTCTTCTGGCTCATGGGGAGCCTGACGAACCGCACCTGGGAACACGTGATCCTCATCGCGCCGTTTTTCGCCGCCTCGGGCGCCGCCGCCGCTTTTTTCGGGCGCGAGTTGAACCTCATGATGTCGGGGGAAGAATCCGCCATGGCGCTCGGCGTGAACACGGCGCAGACAAAGGCATGGATACTCATCATCGCCGCCGCCGCCGCCGGGGCGTCGGTCGCCGTGGCGGGCGTGGTCGGCTTCGTGGGCCTGCTCGTCCCCCACATCGTTCGGATGCTGGCCGGGCCGGACCACAGGAAACTCCTGCGTTTAAGCATGATGGCGGGCGCGGTATTCGTGATGGGGATGGATTTGCTCGCGAGAACGCTCTCGCCGGCCGGGGAGATACGCCTGGGCGTTCTGTCCGCGAGCATCGGCGGGCCGTTCTTTCTGTACCTGATCGTCAAGAATCGCGCGCGCGCGGAGACCTTCTGATGCGGCTCGAGGCGGAGAACATTATCGTCGAACTCGGCGAGCGGGAGGCCCTCAAGGGCGTCTCGGCTTCCTTTCAGCCGGGCGCGTTCACGGGCGTCATCGGCGCAAACGGCGCCGGCAAGACGACGCTCCTGCGCGCGCTCGCGGGTCTCGCGCCCTTGCAGAGCGGGCGCATCTCGCTGGAGGGCGAACCCGTCGATTCGTTCGACAGAAAGGAGACCGCCCGCCGCGTGGGCTATCTCGCCCAGAAACAAGAACCCGCGTTTCCCTTCCGCGTCGACGAGACGGTGATGATGGGGAGATACCCCCACCAGGGCAGGCTCTCGCCCGAGACCGAGGCCGACCGCGCGGCGGTGGACGCGGCGCTTCGCGGTGTGGACGCGGCGGGCCTCGCGGCCCGCGCGATCAACGAACTCTCGGGCGGAGAGCTTCAGCGCGTGCTGATCGCCAGAACGCTCGCCGCGCAAACGCCCGTCCTGCTGCTCGATGAACCCTTTGCGAATCTGGACGTGAGGCACTGCCTCGACATCCTGGAAATCCTGCGCGCACAGGCCCGGGAGGGGCGCACCGTGGTCGTCTCCGTGCACGATCTGAACCTCGCTCACCGCTTCTGCGACCACCTGCTCCTGCTGTATGAAGGAGAAATCCTGGCCCAGGGAGACGCAAGTGACGTCTTGACGCGCCGGCTCATCGAAAAGGCGTTTCAGGTGCATGCCGAGATTCTCACGGTGAACGGAAAGGATGAGCGGTATTTCATCTTGCGCGCGCTGGAGGAGAGGGAATGAGAGCCGCCAGGACCCCCAATTGCGCGAAAATCATCTTCTTTCTTCTCGCAACGCCCGCGCCGCTCCTCGCCCAGGAGATAGAGACGTCCGTGGATGCGCCCTCGCCCAAGGCGGAGCGTCCCGCGCCGCCCGGAACACCCTCTTTCACCTTTAGAAAAAGACGGGTGCGAATGGACGCGGACGCGCGCCTCAAGGCCATCCTCGGGCGCATCAGGCGCCACCAGCACTACCCCACACTCGCGCGCGAATCGGGCGCCGAGGGCGCGGCCACCGTGAGCTTCCGGGTCCTGCCCGACGGGCGGCTGCGGGGTTTAAGAATCAAGAAGACCTCGGGCAACGCCCATCTGGACCACGCCTCACTGGAGGCGGTGCGAAAAGCGGCGCCGCTGCCCTATCTGGGAAAGACACTCGTGCTGACAATACGCTATACTCTGTTGCATACGACCGATTCGCCCTGAACTCATTGGCTCGGGTTTCGCCGAGGCGGTCGGCGTGATTCATAAACGGGGTAGCGGCATGAAGATAGACGTGCTGTACCGGGAAGAAACATGCGCGGACGGGAGCCAGCAGTGCGTCTGGGAGTTTCGGCCCGGGCGCGAATTCCTGGAAACCCTGCTGCGCGATCTGTTCGAGAACCATTACGAGTCACTCACTTTCGGCCCGAGCATCCAGGGGGCCGTGTTCGAGTGCCGCGTGAAGGCCCCGCCCCGCCGGATCAGCTTCCTGGACGGCTACCTCACCGTCGATCTCGGCGACTGGCACTTCCACCTTTGCATTGGAAAGCACCGCGGTGACGCGATGCACCCCTGCCCGCCCGAACTGGCGCGGTGGCGCAGGTGCGCACGGGTGATGCTGCTGCGGATTTACCAGAATCCCCCCATCGCGGGCCACGCGCCGGTGAGCTATTCGATGGCGCTGCTGAACGGACGCAACGAGCAGATGGTGACCTTCTACCTACCCAACCCCTATTTCGACGAGCACTACCGGGTGCTCGAAACCGCCGACTGGGGAAAGCTCGCCCTGTGGAACCACATACGGACGAGCTATCTCGGGCTGGAGACGGACCCGGGGCCTTTCGCGGACCTGGAATAAGAAAACGCTACTGAACCATCTCTCCATCCAGCGACACAATCTCGCATTCATCACTTTTCCGCAGACATCGATCCAGCGCTTTTTCGATGGCGACCTCAGGACTGAGTTGCAGGGAAGACCAGCCGTAACCGGCACCAGGTCCGATAGCGAAGGCCTTGTGGCCTACCCGACTGAGATAGTTACGCCAATTCCGGCGTCCGCGCCCATCAAGACTCGGGGGTGGGGGCAGCCTTACCACAGCAAGATCGTCAGGGTCGGCCTTCCAGTTCGGCGCGCCAATGGCGCTCAGAAATGAGCTGATGCTCGGACTCCATAGCTCGCGGCTACCTAATCGCACAAGAAAGTGCCCTTCGCGGGAGTACCATAGCGGGCCGTATTGATCATAGCGCACCGGCGCACCGCCATCGGCATAGGCTTCGAACATACGCTCCACCAGCTCGGGCCAGAAAAATCGATCGGTTTTGGAATAGAGCCAGAGCGCCGGGACCCTGGCGGTCTCGCCGTACACGGCGACGACGCCGACCAAAGCGTCTTCATCATGATTCACGTAATTGCGCGGCCTCCCACGCCCGCCGGAAAAATTGACGACACCGATGAGCCCTTTGGGTGGCTCCGAGGCGAGCGCCGTAACGCCGAATCCCCCACTTGACACACCGGCGGCGATTATGGTCGAGCCGTCAATCTCGGGCCGGCTCTTGAGAGCTTCAATCACGGTTGCGTATTCCTCGGCCGTCTTCAGTCCAACCTGGTAATAATTGTCAGCCCAGGGCAAATGCCGGCGAAATCCAAGACCCTCTTCCATATCCCCTTCGGATTTCCCGAAACCCCGCCTGGCGAAGATGACCGCCTTGTAGCCGCGACGCGCGAAGTTCTCCGCTACCGCCAGATATGAGCGAAGCCTAATCCTTCTAGACCGACGCGAATGGCCGTGGGAGATAACCACGAGAGGAAACGGTCCGGAACCAGGAGGTGTGACGGTGAGCGTTTCGATCTCATAATCCCAGCCAGTGTCGCTGAAAGTGACTGTCAACATCCCAGAGGCAACACGTAGCTCTGATTCGGGGATGGCGGGGATTGTCGGGCCGGGCGCTTTCGCAATTGTGAAGTTTCTTTCCTTACGATTCGGCTCAGCAGAAGACGCGCCAATTAAGTCTGTAAAACAAAG
>JAPOYD010000104.1 GCA_026706735.1 Nitrospinota bacterium
ATGCATTTTCTTGCCACCCAGGCCGAAATAACGGAAGGCGGAGGGTCGAGAAGCACGGAATCCTACGCACCGCCGGCTCAAGACTCGCCCATGACGGATGATGACATCCCGTTTTGACATCGAAATTTGTTGATCAGTTTTAGGAGATAGATATGGCGCTTGTTCCCCGTGGATTCGGTGATAAGAAAAGGAAGAGAAAAAAGCGTTTTCAGCGAAAGAAGATATGCCGCTTCTCGGCGGATGGCGTGGCGTATATCGACTACAAGGACGTGAAAACGCTTCGGAACATGGTGAGTGAGCGGGGCAAAATCATTCCCCGCCGCGTGACCGGCACCTCCGCCCGCTTTCAGCGGCAGTTGACGACGGCGATTAAGCGCGCCCGCTACATGGCGTTGATGCCCTATACCGTAGACCATTCATAGTCGGAGATTCTGAACGATGCGCTTGATATTGCGTAAGGACATAGAGCATCTCGGAGAGGTGGGAGACGTCGTCGAAGTAGCCGACGGCTACGGGCTCAACTACCTCATTCCGAAAGGCCTGGCGCTTCATGCCACGGCGAGCACGGTGCGCGCGACGCAGCATGAGCAGCGGTTGCGGGAAGCGCAAATCCAGGCGGCGAAACGAAGCGCGCAGGATTTTGCGGGCGAATTCTCAGGTATAGAACTCGAATTCTCGATGCGTGTGGGCGCAGACGGCAGGCTGTTCGGCTCGGTGACGAACCGGATGATCGAGGACGCCCTGCAGGAGAAGGGTCTCGAGGTGAACCGCAGGAGAATCGTTCTTGATGAGCCGATTAAAAAGGTCGGTACTTACGACGTCGACATCCGCCTGCACCAGGAAGTAAGAGCGTCGGTGCAGGTGAAGGTGATGCCCGATGAGGCGTCCCTGGCGGCTGCGGCCGAAGCGGAGGAAGCCGCTGAAGTTGAGACGGAAGAGGCAGCCGTCGCTGAAGCTGAGACGGAAGAGGCAGCCGCCCCTGAAGCGGAAGAAGCCGAAGAGGCTGCGGATGGGGATGAGGTTGAAGCAGAAGCGACGGCGGAGGCGACCGATGTCGCTCAAGAGGATGCGCCGGCGGAAAACCGGGACGCGGAAACCGGGGAAGAGAAGGCCGACTAGCGTTTCACATACCCGGCCGTTTCCCGGTGTGTAATGGCAAGGCCAGGGATTTCATAGAGTTAGAAGAGGCTTCCGAACACCGGCGCCCCTCTTTTTCCGCTTGATCCGGAAATTACGTTTTCAGGTGTTTTGATCTTGGCTCCATCTGATGTAGTCTAACTTTCACGCCCGTTCTTTCCACTTAACAGAAATCGGAGTTTTGAAGTGGAAATGCCCGCTCGTGATGAGCGGTCCGGGCAGTCGGGCCATCTCCCCCCACAGAACATAGAAGCCGAACAGCGCGTTTTGGGCGCTTTGCTGCTCGACGGCGCGATGGTGCCGCCCGTCATGGAAGTGTTGCGGCCGGAGCATTTCTACCGCATGAGCCATCGTGTGATCTACGAGGGCATGCTCAGCCTTTTCGAGAGATCCGAACCCATCGACCTCCTCACCCTGGCCGACGCCCTGAAGAAGGCGGGAACGCTCGATACAGCGGGCGGGCCTGAATATGTCGCGCGTCTGGCGGACGATGTTTCAAGCGCCCGGCGCGCGGAAACCTATGCGAAACTCGTCAGGAGCACGGCATTGCTCAGAGAACTCATACACACCTCGAACGCCATCGCGCAGAGAGCGTTCACGGGCGAGGAGGATATAGATACGCTCGTGGACGACGCCGAGCGCGCAATGCTGGAAGTTTCATCCGGCCGTTATCAGCAAAGCGTGGAGGGAATGCGCGACATCATCAAACATACGTTTCCCTACCTGGAGGACCTCTACGATCGCAAGGAGCTGGTCACCGGCGTGCCCACGGGGTTCACGGACCTGGATAAGCTGACGAGTGGCCTGCAGCCCGGGGAATTGATCATCGTGGCCGGTCGTCCCAGCATGGGGAAGACGGCGTTCGCCCTGTGCATTGCTGAATACGCCTCTTTGGCGTCGAAAACCGCCACGGCGATATTCAGCCTGGAGATGAGCGCGCGCGCATTGGCGATTCGCATGATGTGCGGGCGCGCCATGGTGAATTCCAGGCAGCTTCAAAGCGGCTACATGCCTTCTCAGAAATGGCCGGATTTGATTCGGAGCGCGGGCGAACTGTCGGAGGCTTCCATTTACGTGGACGACGCGACGGATTTGTCCGTGTTCGACATTCGGGCGAAATGCCGCCGCATCCAGGCGGATCAGGGTCTCGGCCTCGTCGTGGTCGATTATCTCCAGCTTGTGCACCACAGGGGCCGCTCCATGGAGAACCGCCAGCGCGAGATCAGCGAAATATCCCGGGGGCTGAAAAGTCTGGCGAAAGAACTGGGCGTGCCCGTCGTGGCCTTGAGCCAGCTATCGAGGGCGGTGGAATCGAGAGAGGGCAAACGCCCCAACTTGGCCGACCTGCGCGAGTCGGGCTCGATTGAACAGGATGCGGACGTCGTGGCCTTGCTGTATCGCGAGGAGTATTATGAACCGAAACCTGAGAACAAGGGGCTCGCCACCGTCATTCTTGCCAAACAGCGCAACGGGCCGACCGGTGAACTCGAACTCAAGTTCTTTCCGGATTATGCGCGGTTCGTAAACCTCGATGCTTACCACGAGGGCGCGGCCGTAGGCTCGCAACATGCGGAACCGGGCTATCCTGAAGAAGCGGATGCGCCGTTCTAGCAGCGGAGCGACGAAGACGTCTCCCCAAAGAGGGTCTTCTTTTTGAGCGAACATCTGCTGCCGTCCGGATATCGGAACGCTCTTTTCGTTGATCTGGACATCCTGACTCGAAATTATGAAAACCTGACCAGTCTGCTTGTCTCTCAAGAGCCGTTTGCCGTCGTGAAGGCGGAAGGCTACGGGCACGGCGGCGTGGAGGTCGCTCGCGCCGTATATGAAGCAGGCGGCAGATGGTTTGGGGTTGCGGCGGTTGAGGAGGCGAAGGCGCTTCGCGCCGCTGATGCGGGAGATGGGTTCACCGATGCGCGCATATTGGTGATGAGCGATACGTTGGCGTATAACGCGAAAAGGCTTGTCGAGGCGGATTGCGACGCCGCCGTCTGGCGCATGGAGCAGGTTGAAGGCCTGGCGGTCGCGGCGAGGGTAGCGGGGAGAAAAGCGAGAATCCACGTCAAGGTGGATACGGGGATGGGACGTCTGGGGTTGCACCCGCCAGAAGCCGTCGATTTCATCGAAAGGGCCTCCCGGGAGGAAGGGGTCGAGGTCGTTGGCCTGATGAGCCATTTCGCCCGGGCTGACGAAGAAGAAGGTGGAGCTGCGACAGGCGGGCAAATTCACGAGATGGAGGCCCTTATCCATGCGCTGAGGGAGAAAAACTTGCTTCCCCCCCATGTCCACATGTCGAACAGCGCGGGCTTGTTGAATTATTCCCATGCACCCGGCAATCTGGTGCGCCTGGGCATCGCGCTGTATGGCTCCTCGCCGCAGTTTTCAGAGAGCGTGGCCCTGAAATCCGCCATGACGTGGGTGGCGAGAGTGCTGCAGGTGAAAGAAATCGACGCAGGCCAGCCGGTCGGATACGGCGGAACTTATGAGAGAAATTCTCCCGGACGAATCGCGATGGTGACGACGGGGTATGGGGACGGCTATCCGCGCATTCTTTCAAACCGTGCGGATGCGCTGGTCGGCGGCGTGCGGGTTCCGGTGGCGGGGCGCGTATCCATGGACATGCTGGCGCTCGATGTGACGAGAATCGAAAACATCGCGCCGGAAGACCAGGTCGTCCTGCTGGGAGAGCAGGGCGATGGGGCCGTCAGTTGCGAGGAGATGGCCGACAGGGCCGAGACGATACCCTATGAGATCATGTGCGGGGTGGGCGTCCGTGTCCCGAGAGTCTATTTGCGAGAGGGCCGTGTGACCCATGTTCGCAAATTGTAGCTAGAAGTTATTCTATTGAGACGAGAGCGATCGTGACGAAGATTGAATACAGGGCGGTGGAAAAGAGTTTTGGCGAGAACCACGTGTTACGCGGCGTGGATTTTCAGGTTCCAAGCGGGCGCATCACCGCCATCATCGGGCGGAGCGGGGAGGGCAAAAGCGTTTTGCTCAAGCATTCCCTCGGCCTCTTGCGCCCCGATAGCGGTGAAATTCTCGTGGAAGGCGACGATATTTCAAAATTGGGCGGAAGAAGCCTCAACGAGACGCGTTCCAAATTCGGGATGCTTTTTCAGGGAGCGGCCTTGTTCGATTCGATGACGGTGGAGGAGAACGTGGCGTTTCCGCTGGTGGAGCACTCTGCTCTGACGCGCCCGGAAATAGCCGAGCGCGTGAGGGAGACGCTGCGCCTCGTCGGTCTCGACGGGGTGGAGTCCAGGATGCCCTCGCAACTGTCGGGCGGAATGAAAAAGCGCGTGGGTCTGGCGAGAGCGATAATTCGCGAGCCTGAAATCATCTTGTACGACGAGCCGACGACGGGGCTCGACCCGATACTCACGGATTCGATTCATCGCCTCATCATCCAGATGCAGGAAGTCTTGCAGGTGACCTCCCTGATGATAAGCCACGACGTGGAAAAAGTGCTCGATTTCGCGCACTACATCGGGATGCTCCACGAGGGCAAAATCGTGTTCGCCGGCAGCCCGGATGAGGTTCGGGCATCTCAAGACCCTCTCGTGAAGCAGTTCCTCGCAGGCAGTTCCGAGGGGCCCATCGAAGTCCTGTGAATACGCCCCTGCAATTTCACATCTACGCCCAGGACGCGAAGAGCAAAGCCCGTACGGGTCGTCTCTCGCTTCCGCACGGCGAGGTGGACACGCCGGCCTTCATGGCCGTCGGCACCCAGGCGACCGTGAAGACTTTGGCGCCTGAGGATTTATCGGCGGCGGGCTGCCGGATTATTCTCGCCAACGCGTATCATTTGTCGCTGAGACCGGGCGATGAGGTGATCGCCAAGCTGGGCGGGCTTCACAGGTTCATGGGCTGGGAGGGCCCGATTCTCACCGACAGCGGCGGATACCAGCTTTTCAGCCTGGCGCCCCTCGCCAGGATATCCGATGAGGGAATCGATTTTCAGAGCCACTTGGACGGCGAGCGGATGATGCTCACGCCCGAGCGCGCCGTCCGGATTCAGGAAAATCTGGGACCGGACATCGCGATGGTGCTCGATGAACCTCTGGGTTTTCCCCATACGCGGGATGAGGCCGGGCAGGCTCTCTCAAGAACGACCCTTTGGGCGCAAAGGGCCAAAGAGGCGCACTCCCTTGAGAGTCAGGCGCTTTTCGGCATCGTGCAGGGCGGAGGTTTCGAGGAGTTGAGGGCGCGAAGCGCCAAGGAATTGGTGGAGATAGATTTTCCGGGCTACGCGGTCGGCGGCCTTTGCCTGGGTGAGACGAAAGTGGAGACGGAATCCCTGCTCGATGCTGCGACGGATGTCTTGCCGCTCGATAAGCCACGCTACGTCATGGGAATGGGGACGCCGGCGGATCTAATACGCGGCGTTCGCAGAGGAGCGGACTTGTTCGATTGCGTCATGCCGACCCGGCACGCGAGGCGCGGAAATCTTTTTTCATGGCTTGGGAGGCTCTCCATCAAGAATGCGGCTCACGCTGAAGCTCCCGGGCCGATCGACCCCGATTGCGGGTGCTATACCTGCCGCAAGGGATACAGCCGGGCGTATCTCAGGCATTTGTTCCAGGCGGGAGAAATCCTGGGCCAGCGCCTCATGACGATTCATAATCTTTATTTTTATCAGGATTTACTCGCGCGGGCGCGAGAAGAAATCAACCGGGGCCGTTTCTTATCCTGGGCGGAGGAGCAACTCGCAGGCCCCCTGGGCCGGGATCCGGAAGGTCCCCCGGGTGGTGGCGGAGGATTGCGGCGGGACCGCGCGGGGCGCCTTGTTTCCGGCGTGCACGCCCGAGAATAAGCGACTGATTCTTAATGCCTTTGTTGACAAGGAGCGGGGGCTTTGCTACGAAGCCTTGGCTATGAGGACAGGCGGATCGTTTTTCCATGGAGATACAGGGAATGTTGGATTCTTTAGCGGCATGGTTGGCTGATTTTTCTGTTGCGTACGCCATGGCTCCTCCTTCCGGCGGGGGTGGGGGGCAGCCCAGTTTCCTGATTCAACTGGCGCCGTTCCTGATGATTTTCGCCATCATCTATTTCATCATGATCAGGCCCCAGCAGAAGAAGCAGCAGGAAATCCGCAGGATGCAGGAGGCTCTCAAGCCCGGAGATCAGGTCGTCGCGAGCGGAATTCTGGGAGAAGTGGCGAGAATCAAAGACGATGTCGTGACGCTGAGAGTAGATGAAAACGTACGCATTCGCGTGCAGAAGTCTTTTGTGACGGCTGCGGGTTCGAGCGCGAGTGCGGAGCAGACCAAGGCTCCTCAGAAAGAAAAACCAGAAAAACAAAAGTGAAGTCATTTCGCTGTTACTCGGTGATATGATTTTCGATAGGGGTGGCGTGGAACCACCCGGCGTAAGGAGAGTTTCATGAGGGGTGTAAGCTGGCGGGCAGGCCTGATAGCCATCGTTATCGTCGTGTCCGCGTTTTATCTGATCCCGCCGGAGGAGCGCATCAACCTCGGGCTTGATTTGCAGGGCGGGATTCATCTGGTTCTCGAGGTGCAGTCCGAAAAGGCGGTGGAATCGAAAATGAGCCGCTATTTCACAGAGCTTCGAAACCGCCTTTCCATAGACGACATTCGCACCCGGACCTACAAGCGCGACGGCTTGAGGCTGACCGTGACCCTGCATCGCCCCGGTGACAGGGGCCGTTTCCTCTCGATGATGCAGAATTATCCGGATCTCACCCTGGAGCGGGAAGAAGGCACGCCGCCGACTTTCGCCTATTTCCTCTCCTCACAACAGGTGGAGCGCACGAAAGAGCAGGCCATCATTCAGGCGCTCGAGACGATTCGGAACCGAATCGATCAGTTCGGTGTGCGTGAACCCACGCTCCAGCGTCAGGGAGAGCGGCGCATCATCATCCAGCTTCCGGGGGTGGAAGACCCCTCACGGGCGAAGTCTCTGATCGGGAAAACGGCGCTCCTCGAATTCAAGATGGTGGACAGCCAGGCGAATGTCGCAAGCGCGGTAGAGCGAGGCCGTGGGCCCGAGGGACTGCAGCTTTTGTATCAGGTGACGAGAGACAGGCAGACGGGCGAGGTGCTTGAGCGCATCCCCTTGCTGGTGAAGAGAGAAGCCGCCCTGACCGGCGACAATCTGACCGATGCGCGCGTGGAAATCGGGGATCGCTTCAACCAGTCCTACGTGGCCATCGCTTTTGATTCCGTGGGAGCGGATGCGTTCGACCGCCTCACGGCGGCCAACGTGGGCAGGCGTCTCGCCATCGTGCTCGACGGCGTCATCTACAGCGCGCCCGTCATTCAGGAGCGAATCAGCCAAGGCAGGGCGCAGATCACGGGGAGTTTCACGCTCGAAGAGGCGACGGACCTGGCGATTGCCCTGAGAGCGGGAGCGCTTCCCGCTCCCGTGGAAGTTTTGGAAGAGAGAAACGTCGGCCCGTCTCTGGGGGCCGATTCCGTCCGTCAGGGGCTCATCAGCATCATCGTCGGGTTCGTTCTCGTTCTGATATTCATGGGGGTCTATTACAAGTTGAGCGGCGCGGTGGCGATTATGGCGCTCTTGTTCAACCTGTTGATACTCATGGGAGCGCTCGGCTTTTTCGGCGCTACGCTGACCCTCCCGGGAATCGCGGGCATCGTACTCACGGTCGGTATGGCGGTCGACGCCAACGTATTGATCTTCGAGCGCATCCGGGAAGAGTTGCGGTTAGGGAAAACCATTCGCTCTGCCATCGATTCCGGTTACGGCAAGGCCTTTCTCACGATTCTGGACGCGAACGTAACGACGCTCATCGCAGCACTTGTGCTCCTGCAGTTCGGGACGGGACCCATCAAGGGATTCGCCGTCACCTTGAGCATCGGCATCGTGGCGAGCATGTTCACCGCGATTTTCGTCACCCGATTCGTATATGATTTCTTCTTGTACCGAACCGACGTGAGGAGCTTGAGCATCTGATGGAAATTATCCGGCCTGACGCATCGTTCGACATCATCGGCAAAATCAAGCTCTTCGTCGGCGTCTCCACCGCGTTCGTCGCACTATCCCTTCTCCTGCTGATGACCAAGGGGATCAACTACGGCATTGATTTCACCGGTGGAACGCTGGTTCAGGTGCAATTCAAGCAAGCCAAGCCGATTGGCGACGTGCGAAGCGCCCTCGCGGGGCTTTCTTTGGGTGATACCGTCATCCAGAATTTCGGCTCCGACAGGGAATTTCTGATTCGCGTGGAGAAAAGCTCGGGCGACATCAAGGGCGTCGAATCCGTCGTGAGAACCGCGCTGTTCAAAAAATTCGGCAAAGACGCGTTCGAGATGCGCAGAACCGAAATGGTGGGCCCCAAAGTGGGCGCGGATCTGCGCCAAAAGGCGCTCAGCAGCATGCTTTTCGCCCTCATCGGCATCCTCATCTACATCAGTTTCAGGTTTCAGTTCCGGCAGGCGATTGCCTCGGTCGTGGCGCTTTTGCACGACGTCATCATCACGCTCGGCGTCTTCTCCTTGTCCGGCAAGGAGTTCTCACTCCCGATCGTGGCGGCCGTCTTGACGATCATCGGTTACTCGCTGAACGACACCATCGTCGTGTTCGACCGCATACGCGAGAATACGCGCGCTTCGAGGCGCGCCGAGTTTTCAGGACTCGTCAACAAATCGATCAACCAGACGCTTTCGCGCACGCTCCTCACCTCTGGCACTACGCTGGTCGCCGTGCTGGCGTTCCTCATCCTGGGGGGCGACATCATCTCCGACGTGGCGTTCGCCCTGGCCGTCGGCATCGTGGCCGGCACGTATTCTTCCATCTACGTGGCGAGCCCCATCCTGCTGGCGTGGCCGGAGACGGCGCGCCGCGGATCGAGAAGCAAGAGAAGCTCCACCGCCAAGGCCTGATATTTCTCAATATAGGGTGGAGGTGGTTTGGCTTAAAAGGGCTGATGTTCACGAGGCATGACTTGTGATCCACCTCCTGAAATAACCCGGAATTAAAAAAATTCAACCATTTTACAGCCTGTAGTTCAGAAATCACATTAGGAACGGCGTTGTGCGCGCACCCGCAGCCGCAGAGCGTTCAGGCGGATGAACCCTTCCGCGTCCTTTTGGGAATAGACCGCGTCTTCCTCGAAGGTGGCGAGGTCGGAACGGTAGAGAGTCAGGTTCTCGGGCGCTTTTCTGCCCACGACGCTGCAAGAGCCCTTGTAGAGTTTCACACGGGCCGCGCCGCACACCGATTCAGCGGCGCCGTCGATGGCGGATTGCAGGAATTCCCGCTCCGGCGCGAACCAGAAGCCGTTGTAGACGAGTTGCGCGTATTTGGGGATCAGGGAATCGCGCAGCTGCATGACTTCCCTGTCCATCGTGAGGGATTCCACGGCCCGGCGCGCCGCGTGCAGAACCGTGCCTGCGGGCGTCTCGTACACGCCTCGGCTCTTCATGCCCACGAAGCGGTTTTCCACCAGATCCACCCGGCCCACGCCGTGCGCGCCCGCCAGCGCGTTTAATTGCTCCATCATGGCGACCGGCGAGAGGGGTTCTCCATTCAGGGCCACGGGGTCACCCTTCTCGAATTCGATTTCGACGTATGCGGGCGCGTCGGGCGCTTTTTCGGGCGATGCGCTCAAGACGTACATATCTTCTGGCGGCTCCGCCCAGGGGTCTTCCAGGACCCCGCCCTCGAAGCTGATGTGCAGGAGGTTCCTGTCCATCGAATAGGGTTTTTCCGCCGTCACGGGTATCGGTATGCCGTGTCTTTCCGCGTAGGCGATGAGATGGGAGCGCCCTCCGAAGTCCCAGTCGCGCCAGGGCGCGATGATGGTGACGTCCGGGTCGATGGAAGCGTACGTCAGCTCGAAGCGCACCTGGTCGTTTCCCTTGCCCGTCGCGCCGTGGGCGACGGCGTCGCCCCCCGTTTTTCTGAGCACGTCCATGTGACCCTTCGCGATGAGGGGCCTGGCGATGGACGTTCCCAGCAGATACGCTCCTTCGTAAACGGCGCCCGCGCGGAGCATGGGGAAGATGTAGTCGCGCGCGAATTCTTCCCTTAAGTCCAGGATGTGGCAGGACTCCGCACCCGTGGCCAGCGCCTTTTCCTCTAGGCCGTCGAGTTCGCCCGCGCCCTGGCCGACGTCCGCCGCATAGGCCACGACGGGGCACTCGTATGTTTCCTTGATCC
The DNA here is from genome assembly GCA_026706735.1 of Nitrospinota bacterium. GTDB lineage: Bacteria > UBA8248 > UBA8248 > UBA8248 > UBA8248 > Bin107. The sequence goes on from JAPOYD010000104.1 coordinate 10,285, forward strand.
ACTTGAGCATGACGGAGGTGTCCAGCCCACCTGAATAGGCAAGGACGACCCTGCTCGGCTTAGTCGCCATCATTTCCTCCGGCCAGGATTTGAAGGAGTATCTTCTGTGCGTGGAGCCGGTTTCCGGCCTGCGTGAAAACGACGCTCCTGGGGCCGTCGATGACCTCCGCCGTCACCTCCTCCCCCCTGTGCGCGGGGAGGCAGTGCATGAATACGGCGTCTTCATGAGCGGCCCGGAATACTTCCTCGTTCACCTGGTATGGGGCCAGGGCTTTCTGGCGGCGCTCGTTCTCGTCTTCCTGTCCCATGGAGGCCCACACGTCCGTGTAGACGGCGTGGGCGCCCGCGCATGCTTCTGCTGCGTCTTCAGTAATGTGGATTCGCGCGCTCGATTCTTGGGCTGAACCCCGGGTCTGTTCCAGAATTTCAGAGTCCGGCCAGTAGCCTTTCGGACACGCCGCGCTGACGTCGACGCCGATGAGCGCGCCCACGATGAGCAGCGAATGCAGCACGTTGTTACCATCGCCCAGGTAGGCGAGCTTCAGGCCATCGAGCGTGCCATAGTGTTCTCTCATCGTGAGGAAATCGGCGAGTGCCTGGCATGGATGGTGCAAGTCCGTCAGGCCGTTGATGACGGGAACGCTCGCGTTCGCGGCGATTTCCTCCACGCGCGCGTGCGCATACGTTCTGACGACGATGCCGTCCACGTATTCACTCAAAACCTTTGCGCTGTCAGCAGGGGTTTCCCCCCGGGCGATCTGCGTGTCGTTGGGCGCGAGAAAAATGGTGCTGGCCCCCAACTGGGTGAGGCCCGCCTCGAAAGAAACCCGCGTCCTCGTGGAATGTTTCTCAAAAATGAGGGCGAAGTTCTTTCCCGCAAGCGCGGGCCGGAGTTTTCCCTGCGCCGTTTCTGTTTTCTGGACGAGCGCCTCTTCGATGAGTTCGATGGTTTGCGCGGCGCTCAGTTCCTCGCCGGTGAGGTAGTCGAGCTTTTTCATTTCGCCAGATCCGCCAGCGCTTCATCCAGGAAATTCATCAGCTTGTCGAGCATCTCTTTTCCCACGACGAGGGGAGGGATGAGCCGGATGACCTTCTGAACGGCCACGTTCAGCAAAAAGCCCGCATCCAGCCCTTTGGTGACGATGGATGTCGCGTCCACGTCCACCTCGCAGCCGATGATCAGCCCCTTGCCCCGGATGTCCTTGATGATGGCGTGTCGCATCGCCAGTTCCTCGAGTCCCGCGGTGGCGTAGGCCCCCATCTCTTGGACGTGCTCCAGGAAACCGGGCGCGGTGATGGCGTCCACCGCGGCGCATCCCGCGGCGGTGGCCAGGGGGTTGCCCCCGAACGTGGCGGCGTGATCACCCGGTTCGAACGCCATGGCCTTGTCCGAGGCGACCAGCGCGCCGATGGCCGTGCCGCCCGCGAGGGCCTTCGCGAGGCTCATGGCGTCGGGCGCCACGCCCTCGTGCTCATATGCCCAGAGTTTTCCCGTCCTGCCCAGACCGACCTGGACCTCATCGAATAACAGCAACAAATCGTTCGCGTCGCAAATCTCACGCAAACCCTTGAGATAGCCATCGGGCGGCACGTTCACGCCGCCTTCGCCCTGGATGGGCTCCACCATGATGGCGCAGGTCTGCTCCGAAACCGAGGCGGCCACCGACTCCAAATCGCCGAAGGGCACGTACCGGAACCCGGGCAGCAGGGGCTTGAACGCCCCGTGAAATTTCTCTTGGCCCGTGGCGGTGAGCGCCGCCATGGTGCGGCCGTGAAAGCTCATGTCGAAGCTCAGTATCTCGTAACGGCCTTCCCCGTATTTCTGAAACGAATATTTTCTGGCGAGTTTGAGCGCCGCTTCCACGGCCTCGGTTCCGCTGTTGCAAAAAAACGCCTTATCGCCGAAAGAGAACCGGTTGAGCCTCTTCGCCAACTCGATCTGGGGCTCGATGTGGTAGAGGTTCGAGACGTGGATCAGTTTCCCGTCTTGTTCCCTGATGGCGGCC
>JAPOYD010000006.1 GCA_026706735.1 Nitrospinota bacterium
CTGGGAAAATGCGGGGAAATGCTCGTTTGGCGTCTTTTTTTGCGGAATTTTGAATTTGCTAATTGAAAAATTTAAGAAAATGCGGTAAATTACGGAAATTTCTGGAGTTGCGGACGATACGGGTGGTCCCGGCGTCTACCAATTCTGGATTGTTCGCCCGCCACTCAGGAATTGCCTGGATTCGCCGAGCAACAAAGACCGCCCCTTGAACAAGACGGACGAGGTTTGATCTCATGTGGGGCGTCGCTCAACCGGCCTTGAATTTCGTTCAGAACCTATCCTGGAACCATATGCTCGACATCGGGATCATGTGGTTCCTGCTCTACCAGGTCTACATTCGCTTCAAGGGTACTCAGGCGATGCGCCTCCTCGTGCGCGTGTTCGCGGTTTGGCTCATCTATCTCGTCTCCCAGACAGCGGGCCTTCACCTGACCTCGTTCCTGCTCTGGGCCGTCTGGATCGCCGTGCTCATCCTGTTCCTCATCAATTTCCACGGCGAGATCCAGAAGATATTCTTTCAGCTCAACCCGGTGCGCAGATTTTCCATCCTGCTGCGCCGGGCGATGCGCATCCGCCTGCCGGACGAGAGCGTCGCCACCATCGCCAGCGCCGCCTTTTCGCTCGCGGCGAAGCACATGGGCGCCATCATCGTCGTGGAGCACCGGGATCTGACCGACTCCCTGCTCAGAAGTCCGGGCGAGGAGATCGAAGCGGACATCCAGCCGGCGCTGCTGGAAACCATCTTCTTCAAGGGAGCGCCCTACCACGACGGCGCCGCCGTGGTCCGCGAGAACAAGGTCTCGCGCGTGGGATGCGTTTTGCCCCTTTCCGAGAACAACGCCCTGCCGCCCGAGTTCGGCACGCGCCACAGGGCGGCGGTGGGCATCACGGAGCGATGCGACGCCCTGGCGATCGTCATATCCGAGGAACGCGGGGAGATTACCTGCGTCGAGGGCGGCCAAATCAAGAAGATGGAGGACGAAGACGAACTCGCCTCCTGGCTCACCACGCGGTTGCGTGCGGCCCGCGAGGCGGGACAGACGAAAGGACGCATCTCGCTCCGCCACGTTTTCGAGAACTGGCGGCCCAAGCTCGCCGCGCTGGCCGCCGTGATTTTCCTCTGGTCGCTCGGCGGGCAGGAGAACCAGAATCCGCAGAATTTCTTCCCGCAACTCGAAAGCAAGGTGGAAGAGGAATTCCGTGTCCCGGTCCATTACTACAACCTTCCGAGCGGCGTCACCCTGCCGGCCGATGCGGCGAAAGAGGTAAAAATCCGCCTGAGAGGCAGGCGCGATCTACTCAATTACATCGACGCCACCCGCCTGCGCGTGAACGTGAACCTCGCCAAAATGACGCCCGGCGCGCATTCGCGAACGCTCTCGGGCCGCGATATCGACCTGCCGAACGGCCTCGAATTCCTGAGCGCGGAGCCCAAGACCCTGGGTTTGAATCTCGCCAAGGCGCCCAGGTCTGAAAAAATGACGAAATCGAGCGCCTCCACCGAAACGCCCGATTCCTCGAACTTTTAAGACTCCTCTTTTCAGACACTTGAATTCCTGGTGATCGAAAATTTGCTTTTTGCACGCAAAGAGACAATATTGAAGGAACCGGGCCACTGTCGCCGAGACGTCCAGGGCGCTTTGACGAGCGATGCGGGCGAACCATCTTTGATGGTCCTCGGCTCAGTCGAGTGAGGCGGCAAGGAGCCGACACAGGAAGCGACTCCGGCCCGGTATGAGGAAACCCTTCAAAAAAGGAGGGTGCGATGATATCTACGATAAATCGCTTCAGCCGGGCGGAAACGCCTCCCTCCCCGGCCCCATCGCATCAGCCGGGCGGGGAGGAGGACAAAGGCTGATGCACAGATAAAGGCGACACGACGCCTTTGTAAGGTGAGACGAGTTCTCACCTCAGAAAAAGCAAAAAAAGAGAGCGGGATGCAACGTCCCGCTCTTCTTTTTTGCTAGCTCCCGGCCTCGAGTTTCCTCATCTCGATTTCAATTTGCTGGAGCCTGTTCTTTATCATGTTGAAGTCGTACTCGAATCCCTCGGCGAGCAGCGTGAGCCCCTGGTAGAGTTGGTGCTTTTCGGGTTCTTCTTCCGCGCTCACCGAATCGAGCATTTCGGCGAAAACCTCTCTGGCATGATGAAAGCTCAAAACTTCTCTCCCCTTTTTGAATGAGAACGCAGGCTGCGAAGCAATAAGTCTTTTGCGGGAAGAATCCCGCTTGCATCTCTGTTAGAATCCACCGCACCGATAAATAAACCACATCGTTTTCGAGGAGTCATCTTCATGCCGGAAAGACCGAACACGCCGCAAGTCATCCTCCGCCACATACAGGGCACTCAACTCCAGATGTACACCACAACGGGCAAGCACTCCTACGTGCTCGACGAGCCCGCGACCCGGGGCGGCACGGACCTCGCCGCCACGCCGTTCGAGTTCTTCATCGCAGGGCACGCGGGCTGAGGCCTTTACACGCTGCTGGGAGCAGCGAAAGCCAAGGGCATCCACATCGACGACGTGGAAGTCCACGCGGAGTTCAAGCGGAATTTATCGCCCAAGTTTCATGCCGATTTTCATTCGGACCCGGAGCGGCGAAAACTCTCCATCGGCGTCATCCGCACGAGCTATTACATCCACGGCGACGTAACCGAGGAGCAAAAGGCGGAACTGCTCGATGAGCTCGCCAACTGCCCCATCCACAACACGCTGATGACGCCGCCGAGACTCGAGGAGCGAATCGTCGTTCTGGAGAAGGATGAAACCGCGCCGCAAGAGATTTCATAATGGCGGAGAAAGAAAAGGTGTCGAAAAACCACCTCGTCGGCCGGGATTGCGGTTGTAGGGACAACCCTCCGTGGTTGTCCTTTTGCAGGGTGGTTCGGATCAGGACAGGCACAGAGGCCTGTCCCTACGGTGCGGCGGCACCTCGGTCGGTTTGATTGCCCCCTCGCCTGTTGAAACCAACCCCTCTACCCCTTGTGAGGGAGTAAAGACGATGCCCCCGACGAGGGGCTTTTTCAACAGCCTGATGACAACGCCCTTCAAAATGGGTCTTAGTAGGAAATCTTGTCTTCCATCTGTGTCCACAGGTTGAAGGATTCGAGCGCTTCACTTTCCAGAAGCCGGGTTGCTTCGAGCTTTCTTTCACCGGCCGGCAGGGCGATTTCCTTGTAGAGGAATTCATCGGAAAACCCGATGGCATCGGCCTCGACGATGGTGTTCCCGTAAAACATCCGTTCTATCCTCGCCCAGTAAATGGCGCTCAGACACATGGGGCAAGGCTCGCAGCTCGTATATATCTCACAGCCAGACAGGTCGAAATTCTTCAGCTTCGCGCTGGCCGCGCGTATGGCGAGCATCTCGGCGTGCGCGGTCGGATCGCAGGAGGAAGTCACCCGGTTCACGCCCTCGCCAATGATCTCGCCATCCTTCACCACGACGGACCCGAAAGGCCCGCCAAGCCCCTCCTTTACGTTTTGAGAAGCGAGAGATATCGCCCTTCTCATGAAAGTTTCCCGAGTCGTCATTGCCCTCATCTCCTGGTTGGTTCGGCTTTTTCCGCCCTGTTTGCAGTTCACCGCGTCTATACTTTCTCTGGATCCCCTTCATCTTAACTTGTTTTTGGAATGGTTTGCATTTATTTTACAGGTTCTCCATTCATAGACTCTAAAGTACGGGGCCTGGAACGAAAAAGACGCCACCTGTGCGAAATCCGCAATCCAAAAAGGGACAGATGATGAAAATCGGATTCATCGGACTGGGAAACATGGGGGCCGGCATGGCGGCCAACCTCCAGAAGGCGGGCTATGAACTCGTCGTTCACGACATCGTCCGCGAGGCTGCGGCGGATCACATCGAGCGAGGCGCGCTCTGGGCGGATTCTCCCGAAGAGGTGGCCCGTGCGTGCGAGATCGTCTTCACATCGCTGCCGGGTCCCAAAGAAGTCGAGAGCGTCGCCACCGGGCCGAACGGCATTCTCGCGGGCATGAGCGCGGGGAAAGTCTATATCGACCTGAGCACGGTTTATCCTTCCGTCGTCCGCAGAATCCACGAGAAGTTCGCCGAAGCCGGCGCGCACATGCTCGAAGCCCCCGTGAGCGGCTCCACCATCGGCGCGAACACGGGGCGCCTCGCCATCATGGTGGGGGGTGAAAAGGAAGTATTTGAGCGCTGCAAGCCTCTTTTCGAGGCATTTGGAGACCGCCCATCCTATACCGGCCCGATCGGCACCGGCGCCGTGTGCAAGCTCGCCCACAATTGTATGAGCTACGGCATTCAGGCCATCGCGGCGGAATGCTATGTACTGGGCGTCAAGGCAGGGGCGGACCCTGAGATATTGGCCGAGGTGATCCGAAACAGCGCGGTGGGCCGGGCCGTACACTTCAACTTCGTCTTTTATGAGACATTCTTCAAGGGGAAATTCGACGAACCGCACTTTCCCATCAAGGGCGCGGTAAAAGACGTGGGCCTCGCGCTCAGGCTCGCCCGCGAACACGACGTACCCATGACGATAGGCAACATCGCCTACGGGGAGCTCATCACGGGCCTGAACCGCGGCTGGGGGGATGATGACGCGAGGCGCGCCATGACGCTCCAGGAAGAACGCGCGGGCGGCGTGCAGGTGAGAATTCCGGAAAAGTAGATTTTACGCATGAAACACGGAATCGCCATGCTGCCCCCCGCGCCGGAGACCTACGCGCACTGGTGCAGGCTCTCGGAAGAAGCGGGCTTCGACGTCATCTGGGTGCCGGACTCACAATCCCTCTACCGGGAGCTATACGTCTCGTGCGCCATCTGCGCGGCGAACACCTCGCGCGTGCTGCTGGGGCCGAACGTCACCAACCCGCTCACGCGGCATCCCGCGACGGCGGCGAGCGCCATCGCCACGGTGGATGAGTTCTCGGGCGGCCGCGCGCTGTTCGGCATCGCCACGGGCGACAGCGCCGTCCTGAATCTGGGCCTGCGCCCCGGCCGCGTGGACGACATGCGCGATTACGTTCTCGCGGTGCGCGGGATGCTGGAGGAGGGCGCGGCAACCTACCGGGGAAAGCCCTGCACGCTCAAGTGGCACAAAAAACGGGTCCCGCTCTACATCGCCGCCGAGGGGCCGCGCACCATCCGCCTGGCCGGCGAGATAGCGGACGGCGTAACAATCGGCACAGGCCTCACGCCCGAAGTGGCGGCGGATTCCCTCACTTGGCTCGAGGAGGGCGCGAGGAAATCGGGCCGCAAGGTGAGTGACCTTGACATCTGGTGGCTGGCGAAGGTGAACGTGCGCGAAGACGGCGAGAGAGCGCGCGAGGAGATTCGCATGGCCCTTGCCGCGAGCGCACACCACGCCTTTCGCTTCACGCTCGAGGGAAAGCGAATCCCCGGGGAACTGCTCTCCGCCGTCGAGACGCTGAAAAAAGAATACGCGTTCCACGAACACGAGATGGTGGACAAGCAGACGAACGCGGAACTCGTGGACAGGCTCGGACTCCGCGAATACCTGCTCGATCGCTTCGCCATCGCGGGCTCGCCCGCCGAATGCAGGCGAAAAATCGAGGCCATGAATACGTTCGGCGTCGAAAATTTGAGAATCGCCGCCCACGTTCACGACAAACCCGCCTTCATCCGAGCGTGGGGCCGCGAGATCATCAGCCGGATCAAGTAAACAAAAGGACGTCTTCATGAGACACGGTATTTCATTCAGACCGCCCGATACGGATTCATTCGCCCGCTGGTGCAGGTGCGCGGAAGAACTCGGCTTCGATGCGGTATTCATCCCCGATACGCAATCTCTTTACCGGGAGGTCTACGTCTCGTGCGCGATTTGCGCGATGGAGACGAGCGAGATCATCTTCGGCCCTTGCGTCACGAACCCCGTCACGCGGCACCCGGCGGTGGCCGCGAGCGCCATCGGCACCATCAGCGAACTCTCCGGCGGGCGCGCCTTCTGGGGGATCGCCACAGGCGACAGCGCGGTGTTGAACCTGGGCTTGAGGCCCGCGAAGCTCGCCGAGATGCGCGAATACATCCTCGCGGTGCGGGGCATGCTCGAAGAAGGCAGCGCCGAGTACAAGGGCAGGCCCAACCGGCTGAGCTGGCACAAATCCCACGTGCCCATACACATCGCCGCGGAAGGCCCCAAGACCCTTCGCCTGGCGGGCGAGGTGGCCGACGGCGTCATCATCGGAACCGGCCTCATCCCCGAGGTCATCGCGGATACGCTCTCCTTCATCGACGAGGGCGCCAGGAAATCTGGCCGAAGGGTGGAGGATCTGGATCTGTGGTGGCTGGTGGACGCCCACGTGGACGCAGATGGCGAGTGCGCCCGCGAGGACATCCGCACCGCCCTCGCCGCGAGCGCGCACCACTCGTTCGCCTTCACGATGGAGAACAAGCGAATCCCCAGGGAACTCGAATCCGCCATCCGCGCGCTGAGGGACGGATACCAGACCTCGGAGCACGGCTTCATGGACAAGTCGAACAACGCGGCGCTCGTGGATGAGTACGGCTTGAGGGATTACCTCTCCGATAGATTCGCCATCGTCGGCACGCCCGAAGAATGCCGGAAGAGGCTGGAAGACCTCGAAAACCTGGGCGTCAAGGGACTTCGCATCAACAACAACCTGCCCGACAGGACGGTCTTCATGAACGCCTGGGCCAAAGAGGTGCGGGGGAGAGTTTGAGGAACCTCAATTCCAGGTAATCGAAGCGCCAGAGTCCTACTGGATGGGTATTAATGGGAGATTTCCCTAAGGCCCTGCCTTCGGTTAGAATGGGGCAAATTCTAAAGACGGGCGAATTCGACCTCACAGAAAACCTGGCGCTGGAGGATGACATGAGCAAAATGACGAAGGAGAAGGAAAAAATTCTCGTCTACGAACCCGTGGCGGAGGCTCCGGGCGCGAGCGCCGTCATGGCCGCGCGGCCCGAGAGCCTAAGCGGCAAGAGCGTGGGCCTCATCAACAACACCAAGGATTTCACGGATGAGATTTTCGACGTGATGGGCACCGCGCTCGAAGAGCAGTTCCCCGGCGTGCGCGTCGTGCGCTACAGGAAGGAATCCGTGAGCGGCGCATCGCCCGCCTTGATGGAGCAGGTGGAAGGAGAGTGCGACGCCGTCGTTTCCGCACTCGGCGACTGAGGCTCGTGCACGTCGTGGAGTATCCACGACAGCGTCGCCCTGGAGAAAAGAGGGCTCCCCACGGTCACTATCGTCACCGACGCCTTCGAGGCCTACGCCAAGCAGCTCACCAAGCTGCACAAGATGAGCGAGCTTCCCCTGGTCACGCTGCCCCACCCCATCGCGGGCAGAAAGCGCGAGGAGGTGGACGAGATGTCGGCGAGCGCGAGCGCGCATCTCGCGTCCGCCCTCACGCAGGCGAGCGGCTGATATCCGAATGGACGCGCCCAGTCCCGCCCGCCAGATAGCGCTCGATGAAGACGCGGGCGCGATATACGAGCACTTCTACGAGGAGGGCTGGACGGACGGGCTGCCCGTCATCCCGCCGACCGAGGATCGCGTCTCAGAAACCTTGCGCTTCACGGATTATGCGCCGAACGACGTCATCGCCAACGTTCCGCCCAGAAACGCGCCCGCCACGGCTGAGATCATCGCCATCAACGCCGTGATGGCGGGCTGCAGGCCGGAATACCTGCCCGTGCTCATCGCCGCCGTAGGGGCCATGACGGAACCGTCCTATAACCTCTACGGCCGCCAGACGACCACCCACCCCGGCGCGCACCTGATGATCGTCCACGGGCCGGTTCGAAACGAGTTGGAGGTCAACTGCCGCCAGAACGTGTTCGGCCAGGGCTGGCGCGCCAACGCGACGCTGGGCCGCGCGGTGCGGCTGTTGATGATGAACGCAGGCGGCGGCATCCCCGGCGTGACGGACATGGCCACCCATGGGCATCCGGGCAAATACGCATACACCATCGGCGAGGATGAAGAAGGAAGCCCCTGGCCCGCTTTTCATGTGGATAGAGGTTTCGCGGCAGATACTTCCGCCGTCACCATGCTCTGCGCCGAGTCGCCCCACAACGTGAACGACCTCGTGAGCAAGACGCCGCACAAATACCTGGGCACGGCGGCGTCCGCCATGAGCCACCTGGGCGCGAACGGCGTCTACCGGAGCGGGCTGCCGAGCGAGCAGATGCTGGTGCTGACGGCCGAGGCGGCCACCTGGCTTTCGGATCAGGGGTGGTCGAAGGCCGACGTATCCCAGTTCATCTTCGAGAACGCGCGCCAGCCGATCCGCCTCATGCGCGACCGAGGCGGCTTCGACATGACGCCGCTCGCCCCTTTCGTGAACTTAGAAGAAGACGAGGACATGGCCCCCATCGTCCCGAGACCCGAAGACATCCTCATCGTCGTAGCGGGCGGCCACGGCCGCCACATGCAGGCCGTCCTCACGGCGAGCTACAACCTGAGCGTCACCAAACCCATCACCCGAAAAGACGGAACGCCGATCGGGTCGGTGAGGGAGTTCCTAGAGTAGAGCGCACCCCTACCCCTCCAGGTTCATGCCGAACTGGCCAGCCAAATGGGCGATGAGCTTGCCGGCGGCGTCATCGCTCATCCAGCCGCGCGCGGTGGCCGTATCGAGCGCCGTGCTCACGCGCAATAGGGCCTCGGACATCTTCTCGGTGTCGCGCACGGAGATATCCGGCAGAACGGGCGAGACGCCCGAGCGCAGCGCCTCCTCGGGCAGCGCGCCCGCGCGGTGGGTTTCTTCGAGCTGCTTGTCGGCCATGGCTTGCAGGATATGGCGCACGGTGCGCTGACGGCGCGTCATCTTCTTGAGCGTGGGCTGATCCATGGATTCGGCCGACGCGCGGTTCACGTCCTCTCCCTGGGCGAACCAGTGGGAGGGAACGCCCACGCCGCCCAGGAGTAGGCCCCGCATCATCTTGGCGATGCCCTGCGCGCCGGACTCGCCTCCCTTGAGATCGGGCGAGACGGCCTGCCATTCCTCTTTCTCGTTGTGGACGCGCACGCTCGAGGGTTTGGGCGCGACGCCGTTCTCGGCGAGCCATTCGGCTATCTTCTCGGGGCCGGCGCCCTTGAGCGTCACGTCGTAGATGAAGCTGTTCTGCAGGCGCGCGCGTTCGACGGCATCAAATATGAAGCGCTCATAGGTGTCTATCCAGTCAATGGCGGCGAGCAGGTCCGAAGCGCCCCGCGAAGCGTCGCTCGCCTTGTTGATCTGGAACAGGAACGCCTCCCCGTCCGTGAAGCGCGCACGCTCCCTCCGGGCGGAGGCGCTCAGATAGCCGCGCGGGTCGCCGCCAAGGACCGTCTTGACCCGCTTGCCCTTGTGCGCCGCACCGCCCGGCTCCCGGGCGCGCAGGACGACCCCGATTGGCAGAGCACAGTTGTCCGGGTCCGTCACCACCTCTTCTATCAGCCGGGGGCTGACGTAGCCCAGCCGGACGCGCCCCTCGAAGCGCGAGACGGCGACGGGCAGGAGGAGTTCGCCGAAAATCCCCAGTTCAGAGACCAGCCGCTCGAAGCGGATGTCCATCTGGTTCACGGGATCGCCCCAGAACGCCTTCACGGCGTTTAATGCGCGCTCATCCTCCCCGTGCCAGCTCACTCCCTCGCCCACGACGTGGTCCGTCACGATCTCGATCAAGCGCTGGCCCATGAGGTTCGTGAGCCATAACTCATACGCCAGCGCCTGCATGCGCGCGTGGGTATAGGGAGACACACCGCCGCGCCCCTCGCCCAGGGGCCGCCAGATTCTCTCGTCCGGATCGATCGCCGCACTCATTCGCCCTGAACGCTGCGCGGTCTCCCCTTTTCTCTTGAGTTGCGATTTTCGCCCGGCAGCCTTCACCCTCTTTACACTCTCCATCTTCATCTCCTCTTGAGAATCCGCTGCTCGAAAACCTGTGGCATCACCGTTCCCCCGGCGAGGGGGACCAGTATTCCCTCGCTCTGCGCCAGGGATTCGGCCAGCCGCGCATAGGCGCAGGCGAAGCCGAAGTGATTCTCGTTCCGCTCATACGCCAGCACCGTCTCCCCGGAGGAGCGGATGCGCGGTTTTTTCCTCAAATTCATCAAATGACGCTCCACCTCGGCGAGGAGCGCATCCTCCCCGGTGTCCATTGGCTGCGGCAGCAAGACCCGCCCGGCCCCTTCGTGAAACTCCTCGACCAGATGATCGAGCAGATCCTCGCGGTTCATCCGCACGTGGCGGCGCTCGACGCCCAGAAACGAGACGTCCCTGGTCTGCATCTCCCCCTCGGTGTGCCGCCAGATGAAGCCGCCGTCGGGGTTCAGGTCGTACACCGCGCGCGCCGCCTGGGTGTGGGGTCCGCCGTCGATGACGAACGCCTCGACACCCAGACCAGAGAATACGGCCCGGCACCGCTCGATGAGGCACTCGATGGGCGGGGCTTCGAAATAAATCCACCGGGCGGGCCGGCCTTCCTCATTCTCGCGCTCGCGCACTGCGACCGCGCAGAGGTCGCCCGTGTCTATTCCGCAGAAGCGATTGCCAGCGCTCATGCCGGGGCCTCCGCCAGACGGTAGGGCGCGGCATCGCGCAGCTTGCGGAGAAGTTCACGGGAGATGGGCTGGGTATCGCCCGCATCGGGGATGGCGAGGGTTGAGCAGCAAAAGCGCGCCTTTTCGCTCGGAAGGCGGGCGGCGGCCCATTTCGCCTTGATGCGCTCCAGGCGCACCGTGCTGACCGCAAGCTGGGAGAGGCGATAGCTCCTGTGCCGGGGTCTCACGCGCGCGGCTACCCACCGACCCGCTCCCCTGTCGAGCGAGCCGCTGCAGTCCGGGCACACGAGCGCATTGCCGCTCAGGATTTGCGGCCAATTCTCCTCCAGAACGCTCTCGGCGCGACACGCCGGGCAGATCACCCGCCAGCTCCTTTGATCCCCACCCTCGTATATGGCGTGAATGCCCGCGCCCGGGGTTCTACCCACGGCCAGATTGAGCGTCAGGGCGAGCGGCGAGGCGTCGATGCGATCGTTCGACCACTTGAGGTTCTCAGGCGGTAGGTCGTCCACCTCGTCGCGGATCAGCACGTCGAGCGGAATCGATATGGCGTTGCCGATGTCCCTGAGACCCAGGATGTAGAGAAAACGCGAACCCCCGCGGCCAGGGAATTCCTTCAAGCCCTTGGGCGACGCGCCCTTGTAGTTTCCCTCGCGCATGAGCGAGGCGAGTCCCTTGCGCTTCAGTGCGGGGCGCACGCGCGTCTGATCGAAGCGATCCGCGAAATCCTGATCGGGCAGAAAATAACCCACGTTCAGGCGGTGGACGATGACGCAGTAAAGCGCGAAACCGATGGCGAGGGTGGTCATGCCCACCTGCGCGCCCTTCAGGACGCTGACGGTCCGATCAGGCGCGCGTTTTCCGAGAACCTCGTCGAGCGCGGCGGCGGGTTCCAACAGCGCTTCTCTGCCCGCGAACGTGAATGCGCCGTTATCGGTCGACATCTCGCTCGTCAGAAACCGGGCCAGCCCCTGCATCTCACCCGAAAAACGGGATGCGCCGTCGGCCGCGAGGTCCAAGCCGGGCGTCCGAATGATTTTCAGGGATTTGCGCAAAACCGGAACTCCTCCAGTCCAGGGATGCCGCGCGCATACTCACGGGGGAGGAATATAGGGGATGGGGCCTGTGAGCCATGACGCGGAAATGCGGGGAAATGCGCGGCTCGTGGGGTTGTTGGAAAAGCCATCGTCGGGGTGCATCGCTTCTACCCCGCCGATACGGGATGGTTTGCCGGGCGGCGGGGAAGAGGCGGTCCTCCCGCATCAATCGGGCTTTCATCTGTAGGGGCCGCATATCATGCGGCCCGTGGCCGGCATGGGCGAAAGGCAGGGTCGCATGATATGTCGGACATATATGTCCGACCTACAAACCCACCCCCCCTACCCCCCCTTAACAGGGGTCAAACGCGAGTGATGAACGAGCGTTTGCATAAGCCATTTACGAGAAACACATCGTCTTGCAAAACCTCCCTCTTCGGTCGGTTTTGACCCCTGTTAAGGGGGGGTAGGGGGGG
>JAPOYD010000130.1 GCA_026706735.1 Nitrospinota bacterium
GAGCGGTACAGTTTGCTCTATCACGAGGGAAGCAACCAACGGGCAACCCCCTTTTTGCTCTCCTTTTTTCACCCCGGCCCGGGGGCTTGACCCCCGGGGCCTGAGGCGTCCTGCTCTCTTACCTGTGCGCCCCGAACGCCCCGATGAAGGCGGCGTCTCCATCGCCACTCTCTTTTATGACGTTAAATGTTCCTGCCACCGAATTTGGCATCAAGGGCGAAAAACTTATAGCTGTCTGTGCAGGAGTATTGCCGACTGCAGGAGTCACGTCTCTTTTCGGACCACTGATTCTCTGGCCGAAAAACTGGCCTTTCCAATTGCCACGGTAGCTTTCGCCCGCAACGACACCAACGGCTAATTCTGCCCCCGTCGCGGGGAAAACACCCGAGATATCGTCGACCAATGTAGCTTCCCGCAATTCAATAGAGCCGTCGATGGATTTTCCGCCGGCGACGATATTCGTTACTTCACCCCCGATATTTCCTTGGTCTGCCCCGGCTATTCCATTCCTGAACACGGCCGTGAGCGTGACGTCCGCCGTGAAGTAGCTCATATCTCCGCCCGCGAGGTAGGCGCCGTTCGCATCCCCATTATAGGTGGCCGTTTCCTGTTCTCCGGCATTCGGGACAATACTTGTAATGGTGTTGAAACCAGTTGTCAGCGACGTGCACGTAGTATTTGCCTGCCTTTCATAACTATTACACTCATCGAAATTTGCCCCATCACCCGGTCGAGCCGCATTGAGAGGTTGGCCGCCATACGCGAAAGCCTTCAGGCCACTGTCGTCAAGCCAGATCCCGAAGAGCAGATAGTCGGCGTCCGCTTTGGGGGCGACCGCCTCATTCGTGTCTTGCGTGTTCGTATCGTCCGCCAAGCCGGTACTCGCACTTGGGTTTTCTCTGCCGATGTCCGTGTAGGCGTTGACGAAGGAGGCGGTGCCGCTTTTCAGATCGAAGCCATGAGAAAATCTGGACGGTCCGGTCAGTGGGCCTTCCATGTGATTCGTCGAGTTGAGGTTATTCACCGTCACTCCCCGCATCCCGGCTCTGCGGTCCGCGCCAGTACCCACGAACGCCGGGAATGTAGCTTCGCTGCCTGAAGCGGCCGGACCTACAACAAGAGTCCCGGCATCGACGGCTTTCAGACCTGTTATCAAGGTGTTATACACGAGTTTGTTGTCTCTCACGTGCTGGATGAGCGAGGAGCCGTTCGTCGCGAGGCGCTCGTCCTCTTCCAGTTGCCTGCGGGCGGCACCAACCGCATTCACGGTGCTCAGGAGGGACGCCAGCGACGTTTGCGCATTTGTAAGGCGAGAGAGCGCTGCTTGTGCGTTCGCCACCGCGCCTTCCGCCGCCGCCCCCGTGGTGGCCACGTTCGCCACGGCGCTCGCGGTGACGATGTCCGTCAGGGCGTTCCGCGCGTCGTCGCCGAGGGAGCCTGCGTCTGTCTTCTGCGCATCCGTGGCGTCCTCGTGGGCCTGCACGGCCGAAGCGTCCGCGCGCGCGGCCTGCTCCCTTGTGCGGGCGTCGGCGATGATGCCCGCGAGCGTATCCAGCGCGTCGGCTATCCTTTCCTCATCCGGCGGTGGCGGATCCGTGCAGTTCGGGTACGTCCCGACCTGACCCTGCGGGCATTCCATCACCGGCGGCTCTTCCGGAGTCGCCGTGCCACCGCCGCCGCCGCAACCGGAGGCAAATGCCGCAATGCACACGACAAATACCGCCAATCCTAAATATCTGAGCATTCTCATCATTTGCCCCCTAAGGCTACGCCCCCCTCCCGGGATACCGGAAGGGGGCGGGCGGATGAAACTCAATTTCATGTGCCACTTGCGCGCGCCGTAGCGCGGGCGCTTCTGATTCTCATCCCCCGGCCCCGGGCCAGGAAGCCCGGGGCCGAAAGGAGTCATGCGCTGTTGCTTACTCCGCCTTCCACGTGCCGAAAGATCCCATGATCCTGATCGGGTCAGCGGAATGCCCCGGCGCTTCCGCGGCGAAGGTGCCTGCTGCGGTCGTGGGGTACTGGGTTTCAGCCGCTTTGCCGCTCGCGCCGCTGGGACCGTAGAACTGGCCGCCCCAGTTTCCGGCCATGGCCCGGCCCACCAGGGTGCCCGAGACATCGCCCGTGAAAGGACCAGTGAAGGTGCCAGCTTCTGTGTTCTGATCGATACCACCATTCGCAGCATCGGCATTAGTATCGATTAGTGGCGCCCTCTTCAGCGTCAGCATGCCGTCCACGGCCATGCCGCCGGCCCTGATGTTGGAGACGGTTCCGGTGACGGCGCCCACGAGCAACCCGTCATTGTTGTCAGCAGTTGCTGCAGTGGAATCAGCCCCGACGGTGCCGCCGAAGTTGGCCTCCAGGGTGACGTCCGCGTCGAAGTACTCGACCATGCCGCCCGCTGAATACAGGCCGGTCGCATCGCCGTTATACGTCGCCGTGTCCGTGAGGACGGCCTTGACATCGAACTGGTCGCTGCCGTAGGCGAACGCGCCCGCCTGGGCGTTTAGGTTTGGAGTCGCCCGCGAGCTAGCGTCGTCTATGGTGGAAGCTTGCACCCACATGCCCCAGGCCAGATAGTCGCCATCCGGATCGGTGATTCCGGTGCTCTCATGGAATGTGTAGTTCTGATTCGCTACGATCTTTCCACTCTCGTCGACACTGATTGAGCAAGGGGTGGTATTACATTGGAATTGCCCTGCAACCGGCGGCCGGTTGTCTGCGGGATTCGAGTTGAACGACACCGCGAAATTTTTTCCGTCCCGCGCGATCTCCCCCGCCACGATTACACTTGTTCCAACGGTGATAGTATCAGTGGTAGATGCTGTTGCATCATAGTTTTGGGTATCCGCCTGAATGTCCGTGCTGATTACGAGATGAGTTTTCAGCGTAGCATCTGTGCCATCAACCAACAGCAGATCCTGGGCTTCCCAGCCCCCTTTGGTCTGGAAACGTGAAGGCGTTTCACCCACGAGCAATCGATCTGTACCCATGCCAACTGCAAATGTTGAGCCGGTCTTTTTATGATCGGCTACTGCCGTGCCCGCGATTTCAGCTACCACAAGCTGAGTGCCGGCACTTATTCCGCCTTGGTTAGTCATACCGGTGACGGCAGCAGCAGCTGTGGCAGCCGCCATTGCGGTTCCCACGTTCTTTGCATTGTTGACAGGCTTGGGCGGATCCTTGCCTTCCAACCCGGCATTTCTGATGTCTTCAGTGTTGAGTTCCTTGTTCGCCAGCATGGTCAGACCCAGGCCGCGCGTGCCGGCCGCCATCTCCGCCTTGCCTTGGGCCGTCTCGGCCTTCATCTGGTATTCCCCGGCCATCGCCGAAGTCGTGGCCATCGCCGCCGCGTCGGAGGCTTCCTTGGCCATCGCCGCGTACATCTGCGCGTTGCCCGCCGCCACGGGGTCCTTCGCGCCGCTCACAGCCGCCGCAGCCGCCATGTAGGCCGCCATGGCCGCGCTCTGCGCGCCGCTCAGGGCCATCTCTTCGGCGAGATCGGCAGCGGAGGTGCAGGAACCGTCCGCGTTATACCGGCCGCCGTCAGCCTCGCAGGTTTCCTGAGGAGTAGGTTCCGGCTCCACAGGTGCGGGCGGGTCCGGCGTCGCAGCAGTTCCACCGCCACCGCCACCACAGCCGGCCAGCACGAGGGCGAAAACCGCCGCCATCGCGAAAGCGTAAAGCTTGGTTATCGATTTCTCTCTGAACGTCATTTAGTGAGTCCTCCTGAATACATAGAAAAAGGGATTGTCCGTGAATTTCCGGCTTTCTCCGATTAACCTCCTTTCCTCGCATTTAATTCGGGCCATAAACTCAGGTGTTTGATTTGTCGTTAACCGGAGAGTGGCGGCATCCAGGGCTCGCCGTCCGGCCTGCCTGGAACACGCTTCAGGAGGTGTGGTTTTCTCGGGATGGTCCCCGCCGTCAGCAGGTTCTTCGGGGGGGAGGGTCTTTTTGCTTTCCGCCGTCATCCTCAAAATGACCGCGCCTCGTGAATCGTGTCGCAAACTCGAATTCAAAAAGGTTTCTCAGCGCATTTTCGGCTTCGTCCGATGAGCCTCCTCTCTTTCGTGTATATAAAGGCCGCAACCCGGCCCGTTGTGATCCGCATCGGCAGCGCCGGATGCAGCAATACGCCCAAGCCGCAGTCCGGGCTGGTTGCGACACAATCCACGAGGTATAGGTTCTTGAGGTGGGTTCCCGCCTGTTTCGACCTTCAAGGAGAAGATCGTTTTGTATTCAGCGGGCAGCCCGGAGTCGACTGCACCTCATGGAATGTGTCGCAACTTCGATATTGCTACAGTCTTTTCCGTTTTGTCAAGGTGAATTCTCGCCAAATCGACCTTCAAGGAGAAGGCCGCCTCGTGGCAGGCGAACAGCCGAAGCCTCTTCACCCCGTGGATTGTGTCGCGCACAGCCATCTTGCGGGAATTGTAAAGTTTTTGTCAAGGAATGTTTTTGATGCGTTTCGGGCGTCGGTTCCGGTAGATGTGGGAGGGATTGACTATCAAGGAGCGTTCCTGAAACCACTCCCCCTTTGCTTGGAATCACTCCCCCCTTGAGGATCATCCCGTCACAGGCGAGATATGCAATCACTCCCCCCTTGAGGGTCCTTGCCGTCCGACGAGAGTGGAATCACTCCCCCCTTGAGGGGGAGTCAGCAAGACGAGGGCAAAGCCCGAAGTCGCGCTGGTGGGGGGAGCTTTTTCTGTGGCATGTCCCCCCACCGGTTCGCTTGCGGGCTTACGCCCTTACCTCACCGACTCCCCCTCAAGGGGGGAGTGAACTTCAAAAGCGTGCGCGGAATCCAATACCACTTCCCGGAGGTTTTTCAACAACCCCCTCAAGGGGGGAGTGATTTTCAAACCTTCCTCAATTGGCAAAGCCTCAAGGGGGGAGTGGTCGTTGAGCGCTCTACGAGGGGGAGTGATTTCAAACCCTCATTGGTTGGAGACCCTCCCTCCCCGGTCGCGTCAAACGCTCATTCATCAATCGTGTTTGACCCCAGGACCTCGGAAATCTTCTCCAGAACCCCGTGGAGATTCTCAAAGACCTCCGTGTTCCAGAAACGCAGCACGCGGTAGCCATTGCGCCTTAAGAATTCATCGCGCTCGCTATCGTAGGCTTTGCGCTCCGCGTGACCGCCGCCGTCGAGTTCGACGATCAGTTTTTCGGACATGCAGGCAAAATCCGCGACGTATGGGCCTATCGGCTGCTGGCGGCGGAATTTATGGCCGCACAGCCCTTTGCCGCGCAGGCGTGCCCAGAGCAGGCCTTCCGCGTCGGTGTGTTCGGTGCGGAGGGTGCGGGCGTTTTGCAGGTTATCGGAGTCGTACCGTCGGGTGAGTTGGCTGGAGCGGCGGGGTTGGGAGTCACTTCCGCCTGGCTTTGTCGTTTTCCTCTCCATCCGTAATTACTCCCCCTTGCTTGGTTGGAATCACTCCCCCCCTTGAGGGTTCTTGCAGTCCGACGAGGGAGTGATTTCTTCCTTCCTCGGTTTTGGATTCCGGCATACGCCGGAATGACGGGCGTTGTGAACTCCCGAGAATGGCGCCCGTTTTTCCGAGACGGGTCGTTCGCGAACGACCCCTACACAAGACCGCAAACCCTCCTTTATCGGTCACGTCAAACGCTCATTCATCAATCGCGTTTGACCCCCACACTCACACCGCCTCGTACGCCCGGTGCACGGCGCGGCTGGCGCCGTTCCAGCCGGGCATCACCGCGCCGAGCGGCCCGTTCCCGCCCGCGACGATGAGGTGCAAATCCTCGGGCTCGTTCACGACGCGGATGAAGAAATCATCGTCGTCCCTGTCCACCGGGTATTCCCACCGCCCGTTCGGCTTGTCCGCCCGCCAGGGGCCGCCGCGCTTGAGTTCGCCCACCGTGCGGCCCGCGTTCTCACAGACGTACGCGTGGACGTCCGCCCGCGTAAAACCGGCCCTTGCGCAGAGGCGCGCGTGTTCGGGGGATAAGACGAGCACGGTGTCCGAGCGCACCCAGATGGGCCACGAACCCATCGCCGCCATGTTGTCCATGTGGGAGACGAGCAGGCGCTTAGGATCCCTGTCCACGTCGTTGAAGACGATGTGGGGATTTTCCACCATCACGGCGGTGATGACGTCTTGGTCTGCCGCGTAGCCGCGCGATGCGGCGAGGGACTCCCAAGGGCTTTCGTCCTCGTTCTCGGCGACGCAGAAGGTGAAGCGCGAGGGCTGGCTGTAGATGCTCATGCACGCGACGCGCGCGATTCCGCCGCCCAGGTTGAGCAGCAGGAGCCTGACCGCGCGGCCGATGGTGGCGTTCGCCCTAAAACCGGGGCCGAAGCATCCCTGCCCGCCCGTGACGCCGATTCTTTTGGCATACGGGCCGTTCAGGATGAGGAGGGGCGCGACGCTGTGCATGGTGGCCTGGACGCCGCGCAGGTTGAGCGGCTCCTCGACAATGAGCTCCAAAGCCGCGATGACGACGGGGAGGTACTCGGGCTTACAACCCGCCATCACCGCGTGGACGGCGGCGTCGCGCACGGTGGCGACCTCGTCCAGCGGCGGGACGGGGGTCAGGACCTCATCGGGCGGTCTCTGGGTGCCCGCCAGCATGCGCTCGACGCGATCTTCTGTCGGCGTGACCACGGGCAGGCCGTCCGACCAGGGTTTTTCCAGAAAGAATTCGAATTCATCCATCTCGTTCATGGGGGGTTCTCCGGTGGGGGTAGGGAAGAGATTTTCACCACCCTACCACGGCGGGTGTTGGCGATCATGCCGGGGATCTGTCCGGTTCGGTTTTGATCGTCATTCCGGCGAATGCCGGAATCCAGGGGTTTTGTATTTTTGTTTTTGTCTTTACGCCTTTCCAATCGGAGAAGGAATGAAAGGCCGTAATGTCTCCTCTCTCCTCGGTTCTGGATTCCGGCATTCGCCGGAATGACGGGCGTGTGTGATCTCTCCAGAAAGGTTTTGTAGGGACAGGCTCCCGTGCCTGTCCGGTTTGGTTTTGATCGTCATTCCGGCCTTGAGCCGGAATCCAGGGGTTTTGCTTTTTTGTTTTTTGCCGTCATGTCAAACCACCGGAAAGGACAGGAATGAAAGGCCGTAGTGTCTCCTCCCTCCTCCGTTCTGGATTCCGGCTTTCGCCGGAATGACGGCGTTGTGGTTCAGGCCGTACGGATAGGCCGCGACCTGTCCGAGGCCTTCCCCCTTGAGGGATCTTGCCGTCCGACGAGAAAGGAATTCACTCCCCCCTTGAGGGGGAGTCGCGGAAACCAAGCCCCTGGGCGAAGGTTGACGCGGTGGGGGGAGTTTTTCTGTGGCATGTCCCCCCACCGAATCGGCCTTCGCCCAAGGGCTCGGCCTCTTCGTCGGGCTTTCCCCTCGGGAAGCCCGACCCTCAAGGGGGGAGTGAAATTCAAAGGCGTACTTAAAACCCAAAATCGTTTCCCGGGGCTTTTCCGGACAGCAGGGGCGGACCTGCGTGTCCGCCCCAGAGGCCTGTCCTTACCCCGCCTTGCTCTTCTCGATCGCGCGCTTCGCCGCCGCGAGGGCGTGGTTCGTCTTCGGGAAGCCGATGTAGGGGCAAAGGGAGACGATCCCCTCGATGAGTTCCTCAGGCGAAAGCCCCTGGTTCAGCACCCCGCGCGAGTGAATCTCGACTTCGCCGGGGAGGTCCTGGGCGGCCGCGGCGGCGACGATCATCATCTCGCGCGTCTTGTTGTCGAGCAGGGGCTGGCTCCAGCAGGTGCCGAAGACGTACTCCACGATGGCGCGGGTGTGCGTCGGCGCGAGTTCGTTCATCTCGGTGAACGTGCCCGCGAGGCCGTCCTCCCCGTAGATGCCGAGTGATTTCCTGACGGCGAGTCCGCGTTCGTAGCGTTCCTCGTTCATGTGGTTCTCCTTGTGTGCGGGAATGCGTACCTTATATATAGGGCGGGTTTTAGGTTCGTCATTCCGGCGCATGCCGGAATCCAGGGATTTTATGTTCTTTTTTTGTTTCTCTCTTTGCCATCCAATCGGAGAGAAAACGAAAGGCCGCAATATCTCCTCTCTCCTCTGTTCTGGATTCCGGCATGCGCCGGAATGACGGGCGTGTGTGATCTCTCCAGAAAGGTTTCGTAGCCGGACAGGCGTAGGGGCCTGTCCGGGGACCTGCGTGTCCGCCCGCCTTTATGTATCCGTCTTATAACGATAACGGAATAATAAAACATGGCGAACGGATAGGGCGGACACGCAGGTCCGCCCCTACAAAAAACCAAACCTTCATTCATCAATCGGCGGTTCCTCCCTCCCCGGTTGGCATTGATTGCCGGAATGACGGCGTTGTGTGGCCGTAGGGACAACCCCTCTTCGGGGTTGTCCTGCCCTCCGTGGTTGTCCTTTGTCGAAGGGGAACAGCCCCGGACAGGCACGGAGGCCTGTCCCTACGGTTGGCGGTTCATTCCCCCTCACTCCCCATCCTCAGGTATCACCCCCGGCCGCGTCACGATGAAGCAGACCACGCACGCGCATATCGCCGCCAGCAGCGCCTTCGCGTATACCGGCGCGCTCATGAGGTAGATCGAAGGCCCCGCCAGGAGGGCGATGAGCGAGACGGAGGTCCACTTGGCCCGGGGCCTGATGACGCCGTGCCGCTGCCAGTTCGTGATGAGCGGCCCGTAGAGCTTGTGGCCGAGCAGCCAGGCGTGGAGGCGTTCGGAGCTCTTGGAGAACGCGAACGCCGCCAGCAGGATGAAGGGCGTCGTCGGCAGGACGGGCAGCAGCAGGCCGATGAAGCCCAATCCCAGGCAGACGCAGCCCAGCGTCAGGAAAAACGGCCTGGATATCTTCCGCCACATGAGCGCGCGTTCTCCCGGATGGGGGTTGTTGAAAAAGCCATAATTTTGAGACTCAGATTACCTACCAAGGAGGTAGGAAACTTCACTCCCCCCTTGAGGGTCAGACCCGACCAAGGCGGAAGGGGGCCGTCTAACTAGTAAGCAATTCACTCCCCCCTTGAGGGTCGGGCATCCCGAGGGGAATGCCCGACGGTGAACTGAGGGCGTAAGCCCGAAAGTGAACCGGTGGGGGGTAAAATTGAAGTTGCACGATAAAACACGGTTCACCCCCCACCGAATCGGCCTTCGTCCAAAGGACTCGGCCTCTTCGACTCCCCCTCAAGGGGGGAGTGATGTCTCCTATCTGCTCGGTCGACGCCATACGCACAATCACGAATTTAGGACTTTTCCAACAACCCCGGATGGACGGGTATCCGTCCCGCCGATTCTCCCCCGAAGCGGCTTCGCCCGCAACGCGCGCTCCGCTCGGCATTCGGTGGCCGGTGTACTAGAATGCGCGGACTCCGCCTCTTGCATACCTCTCTTATAGGGAGCCGATATGTCCGTTCGCGAATATGTAGACGCCGATTCCTTGTGGAACCACCTCGAAGGCATCTGCCGCTGGGAGCGGTACACGGGCACCGAGGGCGAGAACGCGGCCGTGCGCTACGTCGAGGCGGAACTTGCGGCGCTGGGAATCGACGTGACCGTCCATGCGTTCTGCTCGCTCATCAGCATACCGGGGGCTGCGACGCTCCAGGTGCTCGGAGCGGGCGGGGAGACGATTTCCGCCATCACGGCCGTCTTCGGCGCCTCGACGGGAGCGGAAGGCGTGAGGGGCCAGGCCGTTTACGTGGGTGAGGCCGACGCGCCCGACACGCCGTTCGGGGATCCTTTCTATACGGGCGCATCCGCGGAGGCCCCCGTCGCGGGGCGGGTCGTCGTGGCCGAGGGGATGCTGAGCCCCGCGCGGTTTTATCACTTCGAGCGAAGAGGCGCCATCGCCCAGGTTTACGTCAACAAGGGCTACGCGCACGAGATGACGGTCTCCACCATCTGGGGCGCGCCGACGCCCGAGAGCATCGCGCGGCTGCCGGGGACGCCCGTCGTCACCCTCTCGCGCGAACAGGGCGCTGCGCTTTTAGAGCGCCTGAAGAGGCGCGAAGAGATGAATCTCCGCGTTCATGCGGAGACGGACACCGCCTGGCGCGAGACGCTCATGCCCGTGGCGAGCATCGCACCCGGGAACGGGGGCGAGGAGTACGTCCTCGTCGGCGGGCACATCGACTCCTGGCACATGGGTGCCAACGACAACGGGGCGGGCGACGCGACGCTCATGGAGCTTGCGCGGGTCGCGCACGAGAGGCGGGGCGATCTCAGGCGCGGTCTCAAGGTCGCCTGGTGGAACGGGCACTCGCACGGGCGGTTTTCGGGCTCCACCTGGTACGCGGACCACGCCTTTCACGAGCTGCGCCGGAACTGCGCCGCTTACTTGAACATCGACCAGCCCGGCTGCCGCGGCGCCACGCTCTACCGGCCCTTCTGTACGGCGGACGTGCGCGACTGGGTGCGCGGCGCGGTGGAGCGCATCGGCGGCCAGCGCACCGAGCCGGACCACCCCCGCAAGATGGCCGATCAGTCCCTCTGGGGAGTGGGGGTTCCTTCGTTCTCCTTCCTGCCCGTCCTCCCGCCGGACCACCCCGACCTCCAGAAGGATCACCCCGAGAGCGGCTTTCCCGAATACTGGCACCACCCCGCCGACACGCTGGACAAGATGGACAAGGACTTGCTTGCCGAGCACTGCCGCGTCTACGCGGGCGCGCTGCACGAGCTCTGCTCGCTCGAGCGGGTGCCCCTGAACCCGGTTGCGACGGCCGCCGTCGTGAACGAGGAGATAGAGCGGCTGGGCGCGATAGGAGGCGGCGTCGTGGACCTGGGCGATCTCAGCGAGGCGGGCGCGCGTCTTGCCAAGGCGTGTACGGCGTTGAATGTGAAGATAGAGAGCATCGACGCAGCAGTTGCCAACCGCGCGCTTCTCGGGATGAGCCACGCGGTCAATCCCGTGCTTTACACGCAGGCCGGGCCGTTCGATCACGATCCGGCGAGCGGCGCGTTCCGGATGCCCGGGCTGCAGTGCATCGCGAATTTCGTGGAGCGCGGGCCCGAGAGCGATGCGGGGCGGGTCATCTACACGCGGGTCGTGCGCGAGAAGAACAGAATCATCGCAGGCTTGGACGCCGCGAGCGTAATCGCGGAATCGGTCTAGATTAGCGCGCCTTCCTGGGGTTGTTGAAAAAGCCTGTTTGCGCGTGAGCGCAATGGCTTTGTAGGGACAGGCCTCCGTGCCTGTCCTTTGTCAATTTACAAAGGGCCGGACAGGCACGGAGGCCTGTCCCTGCGGCGGGCGAAACGGTGTGTCGAAGAGCGCTCATGGGTCCGCGCTCTCCTTATGGTCCGGTTTCTCTCACCTGATGTCCGCGAAAGGCCCCGGGTCCGCCTCCAGCCCGAGGCAGCCCGTGCGTATATGGTTCCACAGGGCGAGCTTTCCCCAGTCGGACTTTTCGGATGAATTCGGAAATTGAATTTAATAAACTTCCGAGAAGACAGGCAGTTTCAACGCTTCCGTATTTTGCCAGAATATTGTTATAATGAAGGAGCAAGTTTACTGCGACACATCCTGTCAAAACTGAGGTGGGTAAGATGAAAACCACCCTGCGGATCGTAGCGTGGGGTTCGATATCGAAGTGCGTAAAACTTTCATCCGGGCAGGGTGTATTCGGGATTTCCGCACGTTAAGCGGCTGGTCAGTGATTAGTTCATTTTAGGGTCTTATCATTTCTGTAGATGTCTTGATTGGCATTTAGACTCGACCAGGGAG
>JAPOYD010000114.1 GCA_026706735.1 Nitrospinota bacterium
CATGGATCTCATCGAGCGAAACCGCGGCGTATACGCCGAGGGGGAGGAATTCCGCATCAACCACTGGGTGACGCGGGGGGGCGGCATCAGCTCCGCCGCCACGCACACGCACGGGGCGCACACGCTGGTTATCTTCACCCTGCCGATGGACTACACGCGCTACGCCCACGGCTACAGGGATGGCGTGCCCTCGGTCGTCACCGGCGTGCGCCGCATTCCGCCCGAATGCCTCGAACCGCGCGCCAAGGTGGGCAACAAGATGAACCACGTACAGGCCGACTTCCAGGCCGCCGAGGCGGGCGCGTGGCCCATCATGCTCGACATCCACGGCTTCGTGGCCGAAGGCTCGGGCTACAACTGCTTCTTCGTGAGGGACGGCGAAATCCTCACCCCTACGGATCACAACTGCCTGGTCGGCGTCACGCGCACCCACGTGATCGACATGGCGAAAGAACTGGGCATCCCGCTCCGCGAAACCAACCTCACGCGCTACGACCTGCTGATCGCGGACGAGGCCTTCCACACCGGGAACAGCATCTGCATCCTGCCGGTTTCCTCGATCGACGGAACCAAGATGGCGCACGGCGCGCCCGGCCCCGTCACCAAACGCCTCATGGACCTGTGGGCGAGCCAGGTGGGATGCGACTGGGCGGCGAAATCCCTCGCCGCCATCGAGGGTTGTTGAAAAAGCCCTCTTTGTTTAGGGGCAGGAGGGACGCCCCCTTTCGGCTGGAAAAGCAACCCCCCCTACCCCCCCTTGTCAGGGGGGCTTTTCTTCCACCTCTCCGTCGGGAGGCTTTTCCAACAGCTCCTCTTCAGTCGGCTCAACCACCCTCATCCCGAGTAGGCGCGCTTGCGCGCCGTATCGAGGGACGGACGCGCACCCTTCGATACGCGGCTTCGCCGCTACTCAGGGTGAGGGGTGCTGGGGACGACGGAGCTTGCGTCGAAAGGTTATCGCTTCCCGCCGAAACCGGCGGACAGGTCGGAGCGTTCGAGAACGCCGCCCATTCCCTCGTGCCGGGCTCCGAAGAAAGCGCCCGTGACCACGCCGGCATCACCGCCCGAGCGAGTGAAAACGTTGCCGCGCACTTCGATCGAATAGCCGAGGTCACCGTCTCCCCACATCCCGCCGCCATCGAACTGCACGTCGGTGAAATCGAGCTGCCCGTCCAGGTTCGCCAGATCGACGCCGAGACCGGCATCGCCGACGACCACCTCCCCTGAAGGCGTAACGCCGAGCAGAGCGCCGCTCCAGGTGGCGGTTCCGGACAATTCCGGGTTTTGCGCCAGATCCATCGGCGGCTCGGGCCCCGTGGCCCAGGGCTGCGCCAGGCCATTACGGAAAGCGGCGCCGAAGGAAACCTCTCCGCCCGGAATCCCCAAATCCCCCCGCACGTGAAGCGACGTCTCATCCCAGGGTCCGAGACTTTGCGCCGATATCTCTTCCGGCAAAGCGCCGGGCCTGAACCTCGCATACGCCGCGAGCAGCGCATCGCGGTCGATCTTGGAAAGGAGAAACCGCGGTAAATTCGCCGGGACATTGGGATTCAAGGTGGCGTCCGGGAAACGCGCTGGATCGGTATGGCCGGAAAAACCCAGGGCATGGAGCAGTTCGTGAACGATGACGTAGACGGTTTTTTCTTCAGGGAAATTTTGAACTTCTCCGCTATCGATCAATATATGAGAAGAGCCGGCTTCCACGACTTCGTTTCGTTGCGTTCGGGGATTATAAAAGATTTGAGATTTCGTATTGCCGACCGCACTCTGGTCCATATCATCCTCCTCCGGCCATTGCGACTGCGGGATGAATTCGATATGGATGCCGCCGCGCGGCACGTCTTCGACGCCCGCTGGATCCGGAGCGGGGGTATCGCCAAACGAAAGACGCGCATCACGAGGCAAGGCGGCGTTCACGATCTGAACGGCGCGCACCGCATAGCCGGTGTATTTCTCGCTCGTTCCCTCCACGACATGGACGGTCGGCGGATTAGGGAACGTCGCGAGTCCTGTGACTTCGGGATGAATCGCTCTCGGCCGTAGATACGCGATGACGTCGGCGGCGACGGAGCCGTCCCGCACCGACCCCTGCGAGACTTCCACACCATTGCGCGAGCCCATCTTTTGGAGTTCTTCGGCTGGAGGCGCGGCGCCCATACCGATTTGCAGGGAACCATCAAAACCAAAAAGAGGCGCTTGCGCCGCCTGAGCGGAGGGTTCTAAAGCGGCCTTCGGCATCATCTCCGGCGGAGCGGGCGGGGGCGTCGGCATCACCGCAGGCGGAGCGGGCGGCGGCGCAACAGTACCGCCTCCTCCGCCCCCACCGCCGCAGCCATGCAGCGACGCGACGATGAGAATGACCGCGCAGAGGATCCCCGAGGGTTTCATTTTCACTATACCCAGTTGGAAAATGACGTGCGGACTCCAGTCAAAACCGATCAGGCGGCGAACAACGCACGGAGTATACAGCGCGTTTCCCCTTGTTTCCATTCCCCCTGCCATTCCTGTTCCTTCGCTATAGTCTTTTGCCGAGGATCCCGATATATTATCCGCCATCAATCACACATGTTCGCGTTTTGCATCGCGCGAGGAGATTCTCTCGGAAGGAGGCTCTCATGAAGGCCATGGTGTTGAGGGAAAAAGGAGCACCCTTTTCATATGAAGACGTGCCCGACCCCACACCCGGGGAGGGCGAGGCCGTCGCGCGCGTCATCGCCTGCGGCTCGGGCCTCACGATCCACCATGCGCGCGCGGGCCGCGCGGACATCGACTACCCCATGATCATCGGCCACGAGGTGGTTGGGGAGATCGTCGAGACGGGCGCCGGCGTCTCGAACGTCAAGCCGGGCGACGTCGTCACCTTCCACTGCTATCTCACGTGCGGTCACTGCCGCTGGTGCCGGGTGAACAGGGAACCGATATGCGACAACATGGCCGGCTTCGTCGGCAGGCACTGCGACGGCGGCTATGCCGAATACATCAACCTCCCCGCGAAGAATTACGTGCACATACCGGAGGGGCTGGACTACAAGGCCCATCCCGCCGAAGTAGCCGTCATCTGCGACGCCATCGCCACCCCCTACAAGGTGGTGCGCCGCGCGAGGATCGAACCGATGGAGACCGTCGCCGTCATCGGGGCGGGCGGCGGCGTGGGGATCCACATGGTCATGCTCGCCCGGTGGGCGAATGCGCGGGTCATCGCCGTGGACATCTCCGAACAAAAACTGGCCCAGTGCAAAGAACTCGGGGCGGAGGCCACCGTCGACGCCTCGAAGGACGACGTGACGGAGGCGCTGCGCGAACTCACGGGCGGTTTGGGCGTGAGCGTGGCTATTGATTTCGTCTCCCAGGACACCACGCTCGAAGCCGCGGCCGAGGCACTCGATATGGGAGGCCGCCTGGTGACGCTGGGCGGCTTCACGCCCAAGCCGTTTCGCCTCTCCGCCGGCAGCCTTCTGAACGGGGAACTCGAGGTCATGGGCAGCCGCTCGTTCACCAAGCAGGAGATCATCGAATCGCTCGAACTTTGCGCGCGCGGAGAAGTCTGGCCGTTGGTCACGGAAACCTACCGGCTCGAAGAGGCCGAAAAAGTGCACGAACGCCTGGAGGCGGGCGCGATTACCGGCCGCGCGGCGATCGTAATGGACTGAGCGAATTTTTACCCGAGAACAAAGGCGAACGATGGATTTCACCCTCACCGAAAGACAGCTGGAACTGCAGAAGCTGGCTCACGATTACGCCAAAAACGAACTGAAACCATACGTGCGCGAGCGCGAGCGGATTACGGACCCCGCGGAGCGGTTTCCCTGGGACATCCTCGAAACCGGGAGCAGGCTGGGTCTGCGGACACTCTCCATCTCGGAAGAAAAAGGCGGCGGTGGGGCCGACATTCTCACGCTTTGCATCGTGGGCGAGGAGATCGGCTGGGGGGACCTGGGCGTGGCCGTCACCTTCGACCAGACCTGGAAGGTCATTCATTTCCTGGACATCGTCTGGAACGAGGAACAGCGCGCGAAATTCCTGCCCCGATTCCTGGAGGATCACCGCTTCCATCTCGCCGTCGGGATGACAGAGCCCGAGGTGGGTTCCGAGAACTTCATCCCCGAAGAAGGCCCCGACCGCGGCGTCCGCACGAGCGCGGTGCGCGACGGGGCGGACTGGATCATCAACGGGGTGAAGCACTACATCAGCAACGGGGGGATCGCCAAGCTCTACGTGCTCGTCTGCCGCACGGATCCCACCGTCGGCGTCTCCCAAGGCGTCACCTACTTCATGATTACGCCTGACATGGCGGGATTCACCATCGGCAAGATCCACGAGAAGATGGGCCAGCAACTCTCCCAAAACGCCGAACTCATCTTCGAGAACTGCCGCGTCTCGGATGACTACCGCGTCACGGCGGTAGGCGGAGGCGTGGCGGCCCGCTCGGGCCCATTCTCGCGCGGCTCGGTCATCGAATCCGCCGCCACGAACCTGGGCCCCGCCCGCGCCGCCTATGAGGACGCGCTCGAATTCGCCAAAACGAGAATCCAGGGCGGAAAACCCATCATCGAACACCAGGGCGTGGGCTTCATGCTGGCGGATTGCTTCGTCGAGTACGAGGCTTCGCGCCAAATGCTCCATTACGCCGCCTGGCGGGCGATGCGCGATGGCTACGACCCCAAGCTCGGCTACATGGCCAAGGCATATACTTCGGAGGCCGCTTTCCGCATCGCCACGCGCGCGCTCGAGGTCTGGGGCGGAACGGGCTACATGACGGACGCGCCGATGGAGAAATACCTGCGCGACGTCATCAGCTTTCTCCACTCGGCCGGCACCAACCAGGCGCAGCGAATCCGCACCATGAAGTATTTATAATCAGAAAACGCATATACGCGTCGCATTTCCTATTTTCTTGAGGGCGAAAGCCCCGAAAGGCTAGGTGCAGCATGAACAAGAAGATCGCCGTACTGGGCGCAGGCGCCATCGGCGGCAGCGTGTCCGCCGACCTGACCGACGCAGGCCTCGACGTCACCGTCATCGACCAATGGCCCGAACACGTGGAGGTGATGCGCGAGAAGGGCCTGCACGTTCAGATGCCGGATCTCGACCTCAAAACGCCGCCCTTGCGCGCGCACCATCTGTGCGAACTGGCCTCGCTCCGGACGACCTTCGACATCGTCCTGCTCATCGTCAAATCCTACGACACCCGCTGGATGTGCGAACTCATCAAGCCCTACTTGAAAAGCGACGGCATATTCGTCGGGGCGCAGAACAGCATGAACAACGAGACCATCTGCTCCATCATCGGGCGCGAGCGCGTCGTGGGCTGCTGCGTGGAGCTTTCGGCGGAGATTTTCACGCCCGGCTTCATTCAGCGGAACACCCCCCGCAAGGGCACCTGGTTTGCCGTGGGGGAGCTGGACGGTTCGGTCACCCCGCGCGCGGAAGAAGTGCGTGACATCTTCGCTCACGTCGCCGTCACTGAAGTCACACCCAACATCGAGGGCACCAAATGGACGAAGCTCATCGCCAACTGCATGACGATGGGTCCTTTCGGCCTGCTGGGGCTCAAGAACGCCGAGACGAAAAAACTGCCGGGCGTCATCGAGCTTTCCGTCGGGCTCGGAAAAGAGGCGATGGCGGTGGGCGAAGCGCTGGGCTACGGGGTGGAGCCCGTGTTCGGCCTCTCGTCGGATGATTTCGCGGGTTCTGACGATCAGGTGCTCGTCACGGCCATGAAGACGCTGCTCGAGCACGTGGGGCCTCGTTCGCGCACCGCGCCGATTCAGGACCACATCAAGGGCCGGAAAAGCGAGATGGAATACATCAACGGACTCGTTTCGCGCAGGGCGAGAGAACTCGGCATCCCCACCCCCTTCAACGACGCGGTGACCGAGATCGCAAGGATGATTGACGACGGCGAAATCGAGATGGGCCGCCCGAACTACGAGCTTCTCCAGGCGAAAATCGCCGAACTGGTCTAGGCCGTAGGTCTGTCGCCGAAATACAGAGGATATGCGCCGTGCCCTTTTACCGCTGGGACGATATGAAGAAGCGCAACATCGTCTCCAACACGGATTCGCGCGGCACCATGGTCCTCGGCGCGTTCACCACCCTGACGCGCCAGGAGCAACCGCCCGGCAAGGCGACCCGTCCGCACAGCCATGGCTGCGAACAGATAATCCACATCCTGGAAGGCACGGGCCGGTTCCGCGTCGGAGATGAAGAGAAGACATTGGGCGCAGGCGAGGTGGTTCACATCCCCTGGGGCGTGGAGCATGAACTCAAAAATCCGGGGCCGGACGTTCTCGTCTATCTATCTTTCAAGAACCGCTCCGAAGACTGGCCGCCGAAAGAAGCGCTCGCAAGCGAAGCGGCTGGAGAATAACCCGCAGAGCCGAACCGAATAAAATTTCCAGAAGGAGAAAAAGCCATGATCGATCCTTTCCGCATGTCCGCCGTGCCGCGCGTGCGCTTCGGCAGAGGGGAGGCCGCCTCCATCGGGGATGAGGCGAAGAGTCTGGGCATGACGTGCCCCATGCTGCTCGCAGACCCCGGGCTTTCGGGCGCGGGCGTGCTCGCTTCCGTGACGGAGGGCCTCAATGCGGCGGGCGTCGATTATCGCCTGTACGAAGACGTGGAGCCCAACCCGTCGGACCCGAGCATCACGCGCGCACAGGCATTTTATGAGGCGAACGATTGTTCCGGGATTATCGCCGTGGGCGGAGGCAGCGCCATCGACACCGCCAAGGCGATGGGGGCGCTACTCGCGAACGGCGGGAAGATAAGCGATTACTACGGCGCGGACACGGTGGAAAAATCCATTCCGCCCTTCATCACAGCTCCGACCACGGCGGGCACGGGCAGCGAGGTGACGCGCGCCTCCATCATCACCGACATCGAGCGCGGCACCAAGTCGAGCATTCACTCAGACGCGCTATACGCCGACGTGGCCGTGGTGGATTCCTCCCTTCTCGCCACGCTGCCCAAGTTCTTCGCCGCGGGCGCGCTGATGGACGCCTTGACCCACGCGGTGGAATCGCTCGGCTCCCCGCGCGCGAACCCCTGGACGCAGGCGCTCTGCTTTCAGGCAATCGGCCTGATCGGCCAAAACGCGCGGCGCTTCGTCGCCTATCCTTCTGATCCCGACGCCGCCGACCCCCTGGCGCTGGCGGCCTGCCTCGCGGGCGCTTCTTTCACCAACACCGGACTCGGCATCGTGCACGGGCTCACGCACCCGGTCTTCAACTTCTTCGGCGGCCACCACGGCACCACGAACGGAATCCTCCTGGCCCCCGTGATGCGCTTCAACCTGCCCGCCATGCGCGAGACCTACGCCCGGCTGGCGCCGCTTCTGGCGAATCCCGAGGAGGGAGTGGACGATACGCAGGACGCGGAACTCGCCATCGAGCGCGTCCGCGCCTTGGCGGACGACATCGACATACCCGGATCGCTCGCGGCCATCGGCGCGAAGGAGGAATACCTCGACCGCATGGCGCACGAGGCGGCCGCCAGCGCCACGGTGGCGACGAACCCCGTGCCCGCCGACGCGGAAGACATGAAGCGGATTTATCTGGAGTTGATATAGGCTTACGAGCAGATCAGGGAACCCACCTGCGCGCTTCTTCTCTAATCGCCCGCGCCTTATCGGTTCCTTCCATCACCAGGTTCTCCGACGGCGGGCTGCCGCTGAATTTCTCGTTGCGCCAGCAGTGATAGCGAAGCGCCCTAGGGTATGGCGTCAGGTCCATCGCCTCGAAATAAGAGGCGGGCACCTCGCCGGGCTTGTGGGGGTCCATGCGGTCTTTCTCATAAATCATCGTGCGCTTGATGACGCGCCAGCGCCCGTCCCTGCGCTCGAACAAATCCACCACGCTGCTCCAGGTCGAGAAATCGAAAACATAGCCGTCCATCGTCCGCCTCTGGTGGAGCGTGAGGTAATACTCGCACACGCCGCGCTCCCCATTCACGCGGACGCGCACGTTGCCAGCGATGTGCTTCTGGGTGTCGTCGGGGTGATGGCCGCCCATCATATCCCTCGATTCGGTGATGAACGCATGCGCGTTGCCCATGAACCACGAGGTGGTGATGTCCGCATCCGGGTGGAAGCAATCCAGAAGACCATCCCAGTCGCCCGTATCCCGGCAGACGTGCGAGAACATGGCGACCTCCATCATCTCGAGTTTGTCCACCGCAGCATGCAGCCTCGCTTCATCACTCATCTATCGTCTCCTTCCTCGAGCCCTCGCCCGCTTCGTTGTTTTTTGTCCTTGTATCGAATCTATAAAACAGTCCGCTCGCCGATGGCGGGCTCCCCGTATCCCAGACCTGGCAGCTCCCAGGCGCCTGCGCCGCCGGGGTTCTCCTCTCCCTGTATGTTCGCGTCGATCACGTAGGGGCGCCCGGCCTTCACCGCCTCATCCACCGCTGCACTCAAATCAGCCGCCTTGTCCACACGCACGCCCGGAACGCCCGCCGATTCGGCCATGGCGGCGAAATCGGGATTGTAAGGCCTGGAGGTGGCGTGCTCTTGAAAATCGGTGGCGAGTTCCCGCCCACCCAGGTAGCCGCGCTGAAGCCCCCGGATGGAGGCGAAGGCGTAGTTGTTCCAGACGACCCAGACGGCGGGAATGTCGTATTCCACCGCCGTCATAATAGCGCTCAAATGCATGGCGAAAGAACCATCTCCGCACACCGAGACGCAGGGCCTCTCCGGCGCGGCCAGCTTGGCCCCCAGCACGCCTGCGACTCCAAAGCCCATGGCGCCGAATCCCATGGAGCCGATGAGCGAATGCGGCCCCCTGGGGCGGCAGCACTGAATCAGCCAGTTGTGGTGGACGCCTACGTCGCTGATGAGGATGGCGTCATCGGGAAGGGCCTTGTCGATTTCATAAGCCGCCCGCTGGGGGTGGATGGGCTCGGTATCCTCACGGTAGCCGGGAGCGGTGAATTCCTCCCATTCGTTTCGCCAGCCGTCGATCTCCCGGAGCCAGTCCGCTCGCGCCGCAGGGATTTCCGCGTCCCCATCATTACCGAGCGCTTCACTCACCTGATCGAAAAAGACGTCCACATCCGCCATGAGACCTAAGGCCACCGGGTAGTTGCGTGCGATTTCCTCGGGATCGATATCCACGTGTATCAGCTTCGTGGGCGGAATGTTGAACGAATAGCCGGGCAGCCAGCTGCTCGAGGTGCGATCGTCGAAGCGCACGCCGAGCGCGAGCAGAACGTCTGCCTGGCGCGCGGCGTGGTTCGCGGGGTAGGTTCCGTTTCTGGCGATGAGTCCCAGGGCCAGGGGATGTTTCGAATCGATGGCGCCCACTCCGCTCGCCGAACACGCTACGGGGATGTTCAGCCTTTCGGCGAGGGCCACCAATTTCTCGGCGGCACCTGCATATTTCACGCCCTGTCCCACGAGAATCACGGGCCGCTCGGCGGAGGAGAGCATTTGAGCGGCCTTTTCCACCCCTTCGGGGTCCGCCCCGCAGCGGCACGAGACGTTCGCGTTCCACTCCGACGCCTGCGGCATGTCGACCTCGGTTTCCTCCTTGAAGATGTCGAAGGGCACGTCGAGCACGACGGGGCCGCGCCTGCCCGTCATCATCGTCTTCCACGCCTGGCGCGTGAACTGCGGCACCATCTCCGCCCGCGTGGGCTGATACACCCGCTTGCAGTAGGCCTGCACGGTCGAGGGAAAATCCGCCTGATAGTGGCGGTAGGTCTCCTGAAACGCGCCTCTGTTGAACTGGTTAGTGGGGACGTTGCCCGTCACGGCCAGGAAAGGCACCGAGTCGAAAAAAGCGTTGGCCAGGGAAATCGGCATGTTGGCCGAACCAGGGCCGCAGGAGGTGAACGTCGCCACCGGCTTGCCCGCCACCCGGTAATATACGTCGGCCATGAAGCCTGAGAGCGACTCGTGGCGTACCGAGAGCGTCTTGATCTCATCGGCGCGCTCATGGAGTGCGTCCAGAAAGCTGATGTTCCCGTGGCCGCACAGGCCGAAGACGTAGGGGACCTCTTCCTGAACGAGATAATCGACGATGATCTGGCCACCATTCATGCGAGTCAAAATATGGCTCCTTCGGGAAGACTAGAGATATAGTCAGGGGCGCATCATGCAAAAACGACCGCTGGCGTTGCAAGACAAAAACCAGATGGTGCCGGAAACGCCCGTTTTACCAGCCTAGCGGTTCGTTCTCGAAGATATCGAGCGATTCGAGCGTTTTTCGCGTGTGGGACTTTGCGTCATCGTTTAAGGGCAGGATCGGTTTTCGCGTCTCGCCGACAGGACGGCCCATGAGCTCCATCGCGTATTTCACGGTTGCCGGGTAGTTCGTCTGCAACAAGCGCAAGAGTATGTCCATTTTGTATTGCAGGGCACGCGCTTTTTTGTAATCTCCTGAGGCGCAGGCGTCGAACAGGGAGAGAACCAGGCGGGGAGCGACCTCTCCGCAATTGGAGAACGACCCCGAACCGCCGACGGGAATCGACGTGAGCAGCCACTCGATGCCTGTGAACACGGAAAAATCCTCACGGGCGGCGGATGCGATGCGGCAAGCGCCCGTGAAATAGTTCATGTCGAAGCTGGCGTCTTTAAGAGCATGGAGGGTCGGGAGTTTTTCGAGCATCTCTTCGAGCATCTCGTGGGAGATGGACACCTGGAGTCTCGGGTTGTTGTAGGCGATCATCGCGATGTCTACGCACTTACCCAGCGTCAGAAAATAATCCAGATGGGCTTCGTACTCGGGCGCCCAATGATAGGGCGAGAGCACGACGATTCCCGTCGCGCCTATTGCCTCTGCGTGCCGCGCCAAATCGATGGAAATGTCCGGTCCCGAAGCGGTCACGTTCACGAAGGCGGGCGCGCGGCCCGCCGCCGTGTCCACCAGAAGACGCGCCAACTCCTTGCGTTCACGCTCGCTCAAGTTCAAGGACTCGCCGATGTGCATGGGGTGGGCGATGAAGGGAAATCCCTGTTCGATCAGGAAATCGACTTGCCTGGCGAAAGTGTCGTAATCGACGCCGCCATCAGCGTTGAACGCCGTCGTGGGCGCTCCCATGATGCCCTTGAGCTTCATTCGGCCTCACTCCCATCGGGTGACGCCAGCACCGAAGCGCAAGGAGCGGCTTCCTCGTCACGAATCAGATGAAACCCCTCGTATCCCGCCTCCACGATTTCAGCACATTTTTTTGAATAGACATCGAACCCGGCGATATAGGGCATGAACACGCGCGGCTTGCCCGGTATGTTCGCGCCCAGATACCAGGAGGAGCATTTGTAACGAATCGTCTTGGCGGTCTCCTCGTTGTTGTGCGCCACCCAGGCGTCCTCCGCCTCCACGGACGCCTCGATGGATTTCATCCCGTTTTCACGCAGATACACGAGACACGCGCCTATCCACTCGACATGATGGTCGATGGAAGTCTGCATGTTCGTCAGCACCGAGGGGCTTCCGGGGCCCGTGATGGTGAACATGTTCGGGAATCCCGCCGTCATGAGGCCGAGATACGTGCGGGGGCCTTCTTTCCATTTATCCTGCAGGGTGCGTCCGCCGCGTCCGCGGATGTCGATTCTGAGCAGGGTGCCCGTCATGGCGACGGGATTCGACGCCA
>JAPOYD010000004.1 GCA_026706735.1 Nitrospinota bacterium
TATACGAGCTTCTCCTGAACCTCGTCTGGTTCTTCATCCTGAGACGCTTGCGGCTCACGAACCACAAGCCCGGCTTCATCTTCTGCCTCTACTTCGTCCTCTATTCCGTAGGGCGCGCCGCGGTGAGCGGTTTTCGCGCGGACAGCCTCTGGTTCGGCCCGATGCGCGCCGCCTACCTCGCAAGCGCGGTGCTTATCTTGGCGTTCGGCTTCATCATCGTGCGGTGGCGAATGTGGGAGAGGGAGGGGTAGGGTTGGGATATTTTCATGTAATATCGCTTGCTTAATTGACCATATAGTCAAGTATGTGAGATATTTCTTTTGGGGATTTATATACAATAGCGCCTAAAATGATCCTTGATATTTCTGTTTGACGCTATCCCGAAAAACCCGAATACTTGTAACCGGAATAGGGGGTAAGGCCTAATGGGCGAGCGGTTCAAGTGGATCAAAGAACATGCCGGGTTGTGGACTTTTGGCATCTTGATGGTTGTTCTGCTCACTGCGTTATGTGGCTTGGGCGCATGGGCGCTCGCGGCGCAGGATGCAAAGCAAATCGCTCGTAATAATATTTTGGAAACCAATCTCACCGTTGAAGTCAAAAGGCTCGATGGCGATATCGCAGACCTTAAAAATGTCCTGCAAGCAGTAAGCGGGAAAATAGACAAACTGGATATAAAAATTGACAAGAAAATAGACAAATTGGATATGAAAATAGACGGCGCAAAAAAGGAGATTAAAGACGATATACAAAGGATAAATGATTTGCTGAGCAAGATATTGATCGCATCCCCCGGAACAAAGCTCACCATTCCAATTCCCCCTGAAAAGCCCAATAAATAATTTCAGGCACGATTGTATATAGACCCCATAATTCAGGTCCGAGTAAAACCCCAAGTTGTTGGGGCCGAACGCGACTTGTCCCTACGAAACCAGACAATCCCTCCATCCTATTACAAATGAATTTCGCCCGATGCCGGAAGATTTTTCGAACGCTCTCGGGTAGAATCGCGCCTTGCATCTTTTCAACCGATCACCCGATTCCATACGGAGAGCAAAGACATGGGAATTCGCATCGTGGATTTATCGCAGGAGATTTTTGACGGCATGCCCGTTTATCCCGGCCACCAGCGCACGGGCATCTTTCCGAACAAGACGCATGAGGAGACGGCCAAGGCCTATGCGAATTCGCCCTCGGGCCATACCTCGACCTCGAACTGCCTCGTCATGAGCGACCACGGCCCCAGCCACGTGGACGCCTTCTACCACATCGACAAGAACGGCGAGACGATAGACGAACTCGGCCTCGAGTGGTTCTACCACGAGGCGATTTGCCTCGATATGACGCGCTTTTGCAACACCGAAGACTGGATGCAGCCGGCGGACCTGGAAGAGGCGTGCGCGAAGGCGGACCTGGAAGTGCCGGACAAGGGCAGCGTGCTCATCTGGACGGGCCACTACGAGGCGAACTACGGCGGGGACTTTCATGACTGGCTGTATACCTATCCGGGCATCTCTGAAGCGGGGATGAACTGGCTCGCGGACAGGGGCTGCATCAACGTCGGCATCGACTCGCCGAGCGTGGACTCCTCCCAGGCCTTCCGGGACAAGGGCTACTGGGCCCATAAAGTGTGCCGGGAGCGCAAGGTGCTGAACGTGGAAAACCTCGCGAACCTGAAAGAGGTGGTGA
This sequence comes from Nitrospinota bacterium, assembly GCA_026706735.1. GTDB lineage: Bacteria > UBA8248 > UBA8248 > UBA8248 > UBA8248 > Bin107. Next base: position 1,690 of record JAPOYD010000004.1, read on the forward strand.
ACACGAAGTTCATCTTCTCGTGCCTGCCGCTCAAGATACGCGGCGGCACGGGTTCTCCCGTGCGCGCCGTGGCGATTTATCACGGCGAGTGATATGACGGCGTACCTGCGCGCGGCGGCAAACGTTCTCGTTCATGTTCCCGATCTGGTTCGCTACGGATCGAAACCCTGGCGCGAGGCTGCCCGCAACAACCAGGCTCCAAATGAGGTTTTCACCGACCTGAGGTCTTTTGAAGATGCGGTCGCCTACCCGCCGAATCAGGCCTTCATCGGCAATCTCCCGCCCGAGAATTTGGGCGAAATACAGGCTCCGTGGTACGAGAACCCCCTCGCAGGAGCATCGCCAGATGGTGTTTTCGGGGAAATCCTCCCGCAGGATTCTTTCTACGCGCTTATCGAGGCGGCGGATCAGTTCGGGTTGATCATGCTCGATAGGGAGCGGTTTGTTCCGGGCGACGTGGGTTCCGAATCCGCCGCCGCGCTTCTCGATAGGGAAAAACCTCGTAAGAAATACAAGCAAGAAGAGATTTCAGGGCACATCGAGCGGGGAGAAGCCCTGCCGCTTTTTCAGGGCGGGGATCTGATAGGCTGCGTCCGCCGAGATCATGAATCGGACGAATCCCTGGACGCCCGTATCCTGCTGGAAAACCTCGCGGCCAAGGCCAGCGGCGGATACGCCTTGAGCCGTCTTCTCGATCAGGAAGGCATCGCGCCAGAACAGGTGGAGTACGTCATCAGTTGCTCGGAGGAAGCGGTCGGAGATCGCTACAACCGCGGCGGCGGCAACCTCGCCAAGGCGATCGCCGAGATGGCGGGCTGCGCCAATGCGGCCGGTGTGGACGTCAAGTCCTTCTGCGCGGCGCCGATCTATGCGCTCGTGCACGCGGCGGCCCTCATCGAGGCGGGCGTCGTTGGAAACGCCGTCGTCGTAGGCGGCGGATCGATGGCGAAGCTGGGGATGAAAGCCTACTTTCATCTGGAAAAAGAGATACCCGTCCTGGAAGACGTATTGGGCGGTGTGGCGTTTTTTCTCACGAAAAATCCGGAAGACGGCCCCCGGGTGAATCTCGAGATCGCCGGACGCCACACGGCCGGAAAGCCCTCCACGCCGCAGGGGCTGGCGGAGGCGCTCGTGCGGGACCCGCTGGCCCGCGCCGGACGCAAGATCGCGAGCGTCGATAAGTACGCCGTCGAACTGCACAATCCGGAAATCATGCTGCCCGCGGGGGCGGGAGACGTGGCGGCCGCGAACTACCGAATGCTGGCCGCCCTGGCGGTGATGGGCGGGGAGATCGCCCGCGAGGAGATTCCGGACTTCGTCGAGACCCACGGGATGCCCGGTTTCGCGCCCACGCAGGGGCACATCCCCGCGGGCGTTCCTTTTCTCGGCCATGCCCTGGAGCGGATGCGGGTGGGCCGCCTTGGGAGTACAATGGTTGTCGCCAAAGGGAGCTTGTTTCTGGGCCGGATGTCCCGTCAGGCCGACGGGGCTTCGGTGCTGATAGAGGCGTGATTCATTCGTTTTTTGTGTGCAAGTGGAGGAGGTTCATGTTCAAAGGGAAAAAAGTGATCGCACTGGGCGAGCGTGACGGCGTTCCCGGCCCGCTGATCGCCGAGTGTATTGAGGCGGCGGGAGCTGAGGTCGTGTTCCAGAAGACGGAGTGTTTCGTCTGAACCTCCGCGGGCGCCATGGACCTGGAGAACCAGGCCGCCATCAAGTCGATTGCGGATGAAGTCGGTTCGGAGAACCTGATGGTGGTGTTGGGGATGCCCGGTGAAGGCCTTCGGCTCGCCGTCGAAACGCTGACCACCGGGGACCCGAGCTGGGCCGGGCCCCTGGCGGGAGTCTCGTTGGGACTCCCCGTTTTTCACATCCTGGAAGAGAAGGTGCGCGCCCAGGTTCCAGAGGACGTTTACGCCGAAAAACTCCTCATGATGGAAATGGTGCTCGACCTGCCGCAGATAGAGAGCGACCTGGCCTCGATGCGCGCGGCCGGGTAGGGGAGGCGAATATGTCCATGCGGCTGGAGATGGGCCTGTTCCCCGTCTCGAAAATCATCGTCGGAAAGCGCTTCGCGTACAAAGACGAGACGCTCACCGTGGATGCGGATGAGCTCCGTAAACTGGCGCTCGAAGAGGGCGACCTCAAGGACGTGCGCTTTGACGCCGCTGCGCCGGGCGATTCGGTGCGCATCACGAACGTCCTGGACGCCGTCGAGCCGCTCTACAAGGTGAGCGGGCGCTCTTGCGCGTATCCGGGATTCCTGGGTCCTGCGAAGACGGCGGGCGAAGGCCGCACCCACAAGCTCGCCGGAATGTGCGTCGTGAGCTCCACGCATTTCCTGGGGCCCATGACGGGCATCATGAGCTTCCGCGAAGGGATCATCGACATGTGCGGTCCGGGTGCCGTGCACTGCACGAATTCTGAGACCGCGAATCTCGTCGCCTGCTACGAGCCTTTGGATAACGCCTCGAACGAGGCGCACGACGACGCCGTTCGTCTCGCGACGCTGAAGATCGCCTCCCGGCTGGCCGAACGCACGAAGGATATGGAGCCAGTACGCGTCGAGACGTTCGAACTCGGGGACGTCGACCCCGCTCTCCCCCGCGTCGTCTATGTCGATCAGGTGATGCACCAGGCCTCCATGGTGCAGACCTTCATGTACGGCAAGAACCTGGGGGATTCGCTCCCCACCCTCATCCACCCGAACGAGATGCTTGACGGAGCGGTGGTGGGGGCGAACTACAAGACGCAGCAGAAGGCGCCGACCTATCTTCACTGCAACAAGCCGCTCATCTACGAGCTCTACCGCCGCCACGGGGTGGATCTCGACTTCGCCGGCATGATCATCACGCGCGGCCACCACGACAACCAGGCGCTCAAGGAGCGCTCGGCGCAATACGTGGCCAAGCTTGCCACGCTCTTAAAGGCCGACGGCGCGGTGCTCGCCTTCGAGGGCGGCGGCAACTCCACGGTGGACTACTGGCTCACCGTCCAGGCGCTCGAGCAGATGGGCGTGCGCGCCGTTCCGATCATCTATGAGGTGGGCCGGCCGGGAACAGGCGAGTTTCCGCTCGTCTTCCATGTGCCCGAAGCCGACGCCATCGTTTCCAAGGGCATGCAGGGGGAGCGCATCGCCGCACCTGCGGTGGAGCGTGTCATCGGCTCGGAAGTCGTCGAATTCTATAACGGTAAGAGCGTCAACACCCGCGAGGCCTTCACGCTGATCGACAGCGACTACTACGCCAGCGAGTGGGCGAAGGACATCAACAACATGGTGGGCAAGGATTATTGAGGGCGGGAGACTTTGGTCGGGATATTCGCACAAGCGGGTTTTCGCCATGTATACTGAGATGTGGTTTGATGTGTACACATACGAGGAGATCAGACCATGAGCGCTAAACTTCGGGTCGTTCACTACTTGAACCAGTTCTTCGTAGGCGTGGGCGGCGAGGAGAAGAGCGATCATCCCGTATCCAGCCTGCCCGGCCCCGTCGGTCCCGGCGTATTGCTCGATAAAATCCTGGGCGAGGACGCCCAAGTCGTCGGCACCGTCTTCGCCGGTGACGGCCTTTTCGCCGAAAACGAGGAGGCCTGCGCCAAAGAGGCGCTCGCGCGGATTCTGGAGTTCGCTCCCGATCTCGTTATCGCAGGCCCCGCCTTCAACGCCGGACGATTCGGGCTGGCCTGCGCCGCCGTTTGCCGCGCGGCGCATGAGGCGGGCGTCCCCGTCGTCACCGCCATGCACCCCGAGAATCCGGGTTTTCCCGCCGCCGGAACGAGCGTTCACACCGTCCCCGCCGCCGATTCAGCTGTCGGCATGGAAGAGGCGCTCGAAGCCGCCGCCCGCCTGGGGCTCAGGATCGCCCGGGGCGAGGAGATCGGAAGCGCCGAAGACGAAGACTATCTCCCGCGCGGGATCCGCTACAACGAAATCGCCGAACTCCCGACTTCGCGCCGCGCCGTCGACATGGTGTTACGGAAAATCAGGGGAGAACCCTACCAGACCGAACTCGACGTTCCCGCCCTGGAAGAGATAGCGCCGCCCGAACCGATTCCCGACCTCAAAAAAGCGCGCATCGCCATCGTATCCGAGGGCGGCATGGTGCCCCCCGGCAACCCGGACCGCTTCTCAGGCTCCAGGAACGGGAACTGGGCGGCGTATTCCTTCGAGGGGAAAGACGCGCTTCCGAACGGGACATTCATATCGATCCACGGGGGCTTCAACACCGTGTTCGTGAACGAGGAACCGGACCGCATGCTCGCCGTGGACGCTTTCCGGCGGCTCGAGGGAGAGGGCGAGATCGCAGAACTCCACGATGATTTCCTGAGCACCTGCGGGAACGGCGGCGCCTTCTCCGAGATGGACGGCATCGGCCGCGCATGGGCCGCAAAGCTCAAGAAATCAGGTGTCGAGGGCGTCGTGCTCCCCGCCACGTGAGGCACCGGCACGCGCAGCGGGGCTGCGCTGGCGAGAGCGCTCGAGCGGGAGGGCCTTCCCACCGTCATCGTCACCTGCCTGCCCGACGTGGCGCGCGATATCGGGGTCAACCGCATCGTCAACAACCGCGCCGGGCATTTTCATCACCCATTCGGCGACCCCTCCCGGACGCCCGAGGCCGAGCGCGAGTGGCGTCTCGGCGCCGCCCGCGCCGCCGCGTCTGCGCTCGCCGAAAAAGTGGACGGCCCCACGGTGTTCGAGTACTAAATGGGCATATCATCACGACTCCCCGCCGCCCGGCTCGAATGGAATGGCCGTCTCATCGCCGCTCAGGACATAAGCAAGAGGCAACCCGCGTCCATTGACCGGGTTGACCGGAGGAACAAGCCCCGCTTCGGGGTGGCTCCACAGGCGCCTGCGCCAATTCCGCCGCCCGCGCCCGCCCTGACGAAGGACAGCCACCTGCATTTGCCCGTATTTGCGAGGACTCCTCCCTCCGCAACTGCGCTATCCTCCAACCGCGCTTTCGTGAAGACGAGACGGCGATACGAAGAAAACTTACGAATACGATCGATACGGATGGAAGGCTGGAAGCATGAAATCTTCCGGAATCAGGATGGGCGGCGTGGATTTTGGATTACGGAACAATTCGATAAATTTGGATAAATATAGATAAATATCCGAAAAGGTTTATGGCAGATACTAACTTGTTATTACACGTATAATCAGAATATTATCGGTATATCATAAAGTAATACATTAGTAATTTTCAGAAATTTATCGAATTAAAAAATTTTTTCCGACCACGCATTTGCCCGCATTTGGGCGCTCGAAAGACCTCCCCCTCAGCGCATCCGCTCACCGGTTGGGTGGGTATCCTCTGCAGGTGAACTTCAACCAGTGCTCCCGATTGCGAACAAAGGTGCGAGCGGATACTATCAGGTACGCATACATCATGGCTGAGCCTGAACGCAGCGCTACAGGGGTTTCTCCGGCTGATGGCGAAGCTTCATAAACAGAGGACGAAAATGGATTTCACACTCACCCCCGAGCAGGAACAACTCCAAAAAACGGCGCATGACTTCGCTGCTCAGGAAATCCGCCCCGTCGCGACAGCGCTCGACAAAGAGCCCGACCCGATGAAGCGCTTCCCCTGGGACGTGTTGGAGAAGGGGAGCAAACTGGGTTTAAGGACTCTCGCGCTTCCAAAGGACATGGGGGGCGCCGGCTGCGATATTCTCACGCTATGCCTCGTGGGCGAGGAACTCGCCTGGGGCGACCTGGGTACGGCCGTTACGTTCGATCAAACATGGAAAATCACACACCTGTTCGAGAAGCTGACGAATAAAGGCCAGAGAGAGCGTTACCTGAAAGCTTTCCTCGAAGATCACCATTTCCACTTGGCCGTCGGGATGACGGAGGAATCCGGCGGAACGGACAACATCATCCCATACGACAGCCCCGATGCCGGCGTGCGAACGACCGCCGTGCGTGACGGGGATGGCTGGACAGCCAACGGCAAGAAGCGATACATCAGCAACGGCGGAATCGCCAAACTGTGCATCGTCGCCATGAGAACCGATACCACGAAGGGCGTGTCCGAGGGAATGACGTATTTCATCATCACCCCGGGTATGGACGGATTTCGTTACGGCAAGATTCACGACAAGATGGGACAGCGGCTCTCCTTGAACGCGGAACTGATTTTCGAGAATTGCAGAGTGCCGGATGAGAATCGCATCACGGAAGTGAATCGCGCCACGGAAGCGCGCCGCATGTTCGTTCCAGGCTCGAACATCGAAGCCGCCGCCACCGTTCTCGGCACCGCCAGAGCGGCTTATGAGGACGCCTTGGCGCACGCTAAAAGCCGGATCCAGGGGGGAAAGCCCATCATCGAGCACCAGGCGGTCGGTTTTATGCTGGCGGATTGTTTCGCCGAGTATGAAGCGAGCAGGCGACTACTTCACTACGCGGCCTGGACGGCGGGTCAAAAAGACCTGTATGACCCCAAAATGGGTTTCATGACCAAGTGCTTCGTGTCCGAATCCTCGTACCGAATCGCTACGCGCGCATTGGAAGTATGGGGCGGCACCGGTTACATGACGGATGCGCCGATGGAGAAATACCTGAGAGACGTGACCAGCTTCCTGCACTCCGACGGAACGAACCAGGCCATGCGTATTCGCTCCATGAAATTTTTATAAGCGAGAGGTGAAATGCCAAAATTGAAAATACGCTCACTTGAGGCGCTTCCCCTCAAGGTGCCCCTCAAAAAAACATTTCAAAGCTCACTTGGCGTTTATACCCATCTGGATGTCATTGTTGTGCATCTTCATACCGAAAGAGGCCCGAGCGGTACGGGCTTTACAATGGGTTTGGGAGGTGAGGGTGGCAGCGCCATGGCGCCATACATCGAAAATGAATTGGCGCCATTCGCGATAGGGCAAGACGCCTTGGCCCCTGAGGCGCTTTGGAATCGCATGTGGGCACCGAACAAGGCGAGAATGCGCGGCGGGCTGGGTTTATATTCTCTCTCAGCGGTGGACATCGCATGTTGGGATATCGTGGCGAAAGTCGCTGGTCTGCCGCTCAATCGACTGTTGGGCGGATTTCGCCAAAAAGTGCCGGTTTACGGCAGCGGCGGCTGGCACACACTCCCAGACTCGGAACTTCTCGAAGAAGCCCAGGAAGCCGCTTCGCTCGGTATGAGTGGTTACAAACTAAAAATCGGCACAAATCGTGACCAGGAGCGCCTCGATTTTCTCCGAAAAAATATGGGTGAGGATTTTATTCTCTTTTGTGATGCGAACCAAAACTACAACGTGCGTGAGGCGGTGGAAGTTTCATCCATGCTGGCGGAATACGGCGTTGCATGGTTCGAAGAACCGGTGCTGGCCGATTGCGTTGATGACCTCGCAGAGGTGGCGGGGAAAAGCATGGTACCCACTGCCGCGGGCGAGAACGCTTACATGCGCTGGGGATTTCGAGAGATATGCGAACGCCGGGCAGTCGGATTTTTGCAGCCCGATGTTTGCCGCTGCGGCGGAGTGACGGAATTCGTTAAAATTGCGCATCTAGCAGATGCTTTCAACATTTCCCTGAGCAGCCATCTGGCACATGAGCTATCGGTCAGCCTCGTGGGCGCAACACCCAGAGGCTATATGGTCGAATACATGGAGTTTTTCTCGCCGGATGATTTCACGCAAGATTTTACGGTGAGCGATGGGTACATCCATGTCCCTGAAACGCCTGGTCACGGCGTGGAATTCACAGCAGATGCGCTTGAACGCTACAAGGGTTCCTAAATTTCCAGAATCATCCATGGCTAGGAGATGCGAATGAAACTGTTGTCATACAATTACAGAGGTCTTGAGAGAGTCGGCGTCTACGTGGGTGATAAAATCGCGCACCTGTCGCGTCTGGCCGGAATTTTAGGCAAGAAAAAACTCGCGTTTGGCAGCATGATTGAACTCATAAATTCTTGGGAAGCGTATGGGCCTGCGCTTCATGACTTGATCGCTCAGGCAAAGGCGAATGAGGAAGATTTGGTTCCAATCCTCATGGCGCCCGAGGATGTTCATCACATATCCCCGATTCCTCATCCACCCAAGCACGTTCTTTGTATGGGCCTCAACTACCAAGATCATGTGAATGAGGGCCTACAAGCAAAGGATGTGCAAACGACAAAGGTTGAACTCGACCATCCGATCTTTTTCACTAAAGCCCAGAGCACCCTTATAGGTCACAACGAGGGCATACCTGCACACCAGGTGACGGAAAAACTCGACTATGAAGCTGAAATCGCCGTCATCATCGGCAAAAGCGGCAAAAACATACCAGAAGACCAAGTTTACGAGCACGTTTTCGGCTATTGCTGCGCAAACGACATCTCCGCAAGAGATATTCAAAGGCGTCACAAGCAGATTTTCAAAGGCAAGACCCTCGATGGCACATGTCCGCTTGGGCCTTACATCGTCCCCAAAGAAGATTATGGTGACCCGATGAACCAGACCATCAGAAGCTGGGTAAACGGCGAAGCGCGCCAGGACTCAAACACAAACATGATGATTCACGACATTCCGTCGATGATCTCTGTGCTTTCAGAAGGGTTCACCTTAGAGCCTGGCGATATTTTTTTGACGGGCACACCCTCCGGTGTTGGCTACGCGCGCAAAACCCCCTCGTTTCTTGCCCCGGGTGATGTGGTGGAAGTGGAAATCGGTGGACTCGGTCGATTACGCAACGTAATTATAGAAACTGACTAGTGGATTGTGACGTTATACCTAGGGAGAATGATTGATGACCGAAGCATTTTACCCACCGGCAATTCGTCGTGGGGATACGCAATACGGAGAAGGATACACGGAAAAACTATTCGGCCGACTGAATAAGCTCGACCCTGATTTCTCCATGCTATTTCAGCGATTTGTTCATGGGGGGCTCTACGATCGCGATGTTCTTCCGCACAAGACCAGAGAATTTTGCGCATTGGCAGCATTGTGCGTTACGGGCCGATTTAACCAGATGCGCTCTCATTTCACGGCCGCGAGAAGTTACGGTGCAACGGATATTGAAATTATGGAGGTAATTTTTCAAATGTCACCATACAGCGGCGTTCCCGCCGTTTTAGAAAGCCTCCAAGTATTTGAGGATTGGTTGGAATCAGGAGGTACCATGACAGGGTATGGAAAATAAACGATGCCTTCTTCACTGCTCAGAGAACGTGGCCTAAAAGGCAAGGTGGCACTCATCACTGGCGCCGGTGGGGGAATAGGCCGCGGCATCGCCCGATGCCTAGCGGAAGAGGGTGTCCATTTAGCATTAGCCGATATCTCAGAGTCTGGCGCGGAGACGGCAACCGAAGAAATTCGAAAATTCGGCGTTAAAGCCATTCCATGTACACTTGATGTGACAAATAAAATTCAATGCAGAGATGTCGTAGATGCAGTTGCAAAAGAATTTGGCAACTTAGATATAGTGGTCAACAATGCAGGTGTTATTGGCGGAGCGGATTTTAAGCTAGGCATGCCTCTTTCCGATATCAATGAAGATGACTGGGACGACACATATAACGTCAACGTGAAAGGTGTTTTTCTATTGTGCCAAGCCTCGCTTGAAAAAATGAAGGGAAAGGGCTGGGGACGCATTATCAATATCTCCTCGCGAGCCGGGCGTGATGGTCGAGAAACCATACCGCATTACAGCGCGAGCAAAGCAGCAGTCATTATTTTCACCCAAGCACTGGCACGTGAATTAGCGCGAGAAGGCATTACGGTGAACGCAGTTTGTCCAGGTCTGATTTGGAGCGCAATGTGGAAGCAAATAGCCGAAAAGCTCAGAGAAAAATTCCCAAACTTCAAAGGGAAAACTACGAGAGAGGTTTTCGACCATTTTGTCGAACAAACACCGTTAGGAGTCGAGCAATCGACCGAAGATATTGGGCGAGTGGTCGCCTTTTTAGCGA
>JAPOYD010000141.1 GCA_026706735.1 Nitrospinota bacterium
GCCAGATCGGCGTGCGCGACGAGGCGGGCATGAAGGGCGGCTGCGGGGATTGCGGACGCACCTATTGCTGCAGTTCCTTCCTCAAGTCGTTCGACCCCATTTCCGTCCGCATGGCGAAGGATCAGAACCTGAGCCTGAACCCCGTCAAGCTCTCCGGCGGCTGCGGGCGGCTCAAGTGCTGCCTCCGCTTCGAGCATTCCCACTACGTGTCGGTAAAGAAGAAATTGCCCGCCTGCAAGAAGAAAGTCGGCGGCTGCGACTGCGGCGCGACCGTCGTGCGCCAGGACCTGCTAAAGGAAGAGGTGACCCTGGCTCTCGAGACGGGCGATTTCATGACGGTGCGCGCGGAGGATCTCATGCGCTTGCCCACGGGCCAGTTTTCTCTTAAAACCGGCGTCCAGAACGATACGTCCCTCAACGTCCTGCCCAAGGAAAACGGCCCCAAACGATGAGCCAGAAACCTTTTTACGTCTCTACGCCGATTTATTACGTCAACGACAAGCCGCACCTCGGCCATGCCTACACGACGGTGGCGTGCGACGCCAAGGCCCGCTTCCACAGGCTGCGCGGCGAGCCGACGCAGTTTCTCACCGGAACCGACGAGCACGGCCAGAAGCTCGAGCGCGCGGCCCGCGAGGCCGGCATGGACCCCCTGGCGTTCTGCGACATGAACAGCGCGAAATTCCGCGAACTCTGGGAGAAGCTCGATATCTCCTACGACGATTACATCCGAACGACCGAGGAGCGCCACATTCGCGGCGTGCAGGAACTCTGGCGGCGCGTGGAGGCGGCGGGCGACATCTACCTGGGCGCTTACGCCGGCTGGTACGCCGTCCGCGATGAGGCCTTCTACACCGAGAGCGAACTCACCGAGGGCCCCGGAGGCGCAAAGATCGCCCCCTCGGGCGCCGAGGTCGAATGGGTGGAGGAGCCGAGCTATTTCTTTCGCCTGAGCAAGTACGCCGAGCCGCTTCTGGAGCATTACGAGAAAAATCCCAACTTCGTTCAGCCCGAGAGCCGAAGAAACGAGGTGATGAGCTTCGTGCGCAGCGGCCTCAAGGACCTATCGCTTTCGCGCACGAGCTTTCAGTGGGGAATCCCCGTACCGGGGGATGAAAGCCATGTGATCTACGTGTGGTTCGACGCGCTGAGCAACTACCTGACCGCGCCGGGCTTCGATGAGAACGGGGTGCGCGAGGGAAGCCCCTGGCCGACGGATCAGCATTTCATCGGCAAGGACATTCTGAGATTCCACGCGGTCTACTGGCCCGCCTTTCTGCTCTCCGCAGGCGTCCCCCTGCCCGGGCAGGTCTTCAGTCACGGGTGGTGGACGGTCGAGGGCCAGAAGATGTCCAAGAGCCTGGGCAACGCGGTCGACCCGCACTGGCTCATTGAGGAATACGGCGTCGACGCCATCCGCTATTTCCTGCTCAAGGAGATCCCCTTCGGGCTGGACGGAGATTTCTCGCATGGCGCACTGATCGACCGCATCAACAGCGATCTGGCGAACGATCTGGGCAACCTGCTCTACCGCACCCTGAACATGGTGAAGCGCTACAGAGAGGGCCGGCTGGAGCGCACGCCCTCGGGCGATTCCGAGGCGGAGAGCGCGTTTTGCGAATTCGTCGCCGATGCGGCCATGAAATACGAGCGCGGCATGTCGGCGACCCACTTCCAGAACGGCCTGAGAGCCGCCTGGGAGGTGATTTCCTGCGCCAACAAATACATCGACTCGAACGCCCCTTGGGCGCTTGCGAAAGAGGGCGAGGAGGACCGCCTTCGTTCGGTGCTCTGGCACGCCGTGGCGGCGATTCGCGTCGTCGCGGCCATGATTTCGCCCGTCATGCCCGCCTCCGCGCAGAAGATAGCGGCGCAAATCGGGCTGGCCGAGGATTGGGCGAACGCGCCTTATTCGGAATTGATGGACATGCGGAGGCTGCCGGAGGAGCTGGTTACCAGCATCGGCGCTCCCCTTTTCCCGCGCATCGAGGATGAGGCGAAAGAAGCCATTCAGGAGAAGGTGGCCCGCCGCATCGCCGGTGGTGAAGAGGCCGCGCCTCAAGAGGATGTGAAAGAAGAGATTTCCTTCGAGGAATTCCAGAAGATGGATTTGCGCGCCGCGCTGGTGCTTGAGGCCGAGCAGATACCTAAGTCGAAGAACCTGCTGAAGCTCACCGTTTCCCTGGGAGGGGAAACCCGAACCGTCGTAGCGGGTCTGGCGAAACACTACGCGCCCGAGGATTTGGTGGATCGTAAAGTGATACTGGTAGCCAACCTCGCGCCCGCCAAGCTCATGGGCGTGGAATCCCAGGGCATGGTTCTCGCCGCCGAAGACGGCGAGCATCTCCTGCTCGCGGGCGTGGACGAGACGGTAACGCCGGGCGCACCGATTCGGTAGCGGCAAGACGACCCGCCCGGGAGATTGGAGTCACTGGAGTGAACGAATCTATGGAATCCGGACCGGATTCATCCGGCGATAAGGACTCATTCGCGGGTAAGGACAGAAAGGGACGCTCCCAGCGCCGCAGAAGAAGGCGTGGCCGAAGGGGCGGAAAACGTCCGGAACACAAGGAACGTCAGAATACACTCGGGAAAGCCGAACCCGCCGCGCAGGCGCAAAACGGGGAGAAAGCCGCCCAGCGCCCTGAAAACGGAGGCGCGCGCGATAGCGATTCCCGGCGCAGGCGAGGCGCGCGCAAGGGGAGGAACCGCTCGCGCGGGGAGCGGAGGCAACGGCCCAAACCCCAGGTCATCATCGCCGATCTGCCCGATACGAACGGCCTGCCCGTTCTGGTGGACACCCACGCCCATCTCATCGACAAGGCGTTCGACCCGGACCGCCAGGGGGCGGTGGAGCGCGCCATCGAGGAGGGGGTGCACTACATCATATCGATGGGCACCTGTCTGGAGTCGAGCCGCCGGACCCTCGACCTTGCGGCGTCCTACGCCGGCGTCTACGCGGCGGTCGGCGTTCATCCGAGCGACGTCAAGGACGTGAACGAGCGAACCATCAGGGATATCGCCAGGCTCGCTGAGGAACCCAAGGCGGTTGCCGTCGGCGAGATCGGGCTGGATTACTACCGCGAAGGCGTCCCGCGCAAGACCCAGCGCAAGTGGTTCCGGGAGCAGATCAGGCTGGCCGTCGAGGTGGGCAAGCCCATCGTCGTCCATTGCCGCGAATCGGCGGATGACATCTATGAGATATTGGAGGAAGAAAGGGCGTGGCGCGCGGGCGGGGTCATCCACTGCTTCACGGGCGACGAAGCGCAGGCCCGCAAATTCCTGGACATCGATTTTCATCTCGGCGCGGGCGGGGCCATCACCTTTTCGCGCTCCGAAGAACTCCGCGAAGTCTTCGAACGGGTTCCCATCGAGCGCGTGCTGCTCGAGACGGACAGCCCCTATCTCGCCCCGCCGCCCCACCGGGGCAAGCGGAACGAACCGGCCTACGTCGCGCGCGTGGCGGAGACTTTGGCCGAGCTTCACGGGATGACGACGGAGGAGGTGACGCGCCTCACAACGGAGAACGTGCGCCGGCTGTTCGGCGTGGGGCCGGAGCATGAGGAGGGGAGCGTCGCCTACTCGATCGGCGACACGCTCTACCTCAACATTACGAACGATTGCCAGAATTCGTGTTTTTTCTGCGGTCTTCTGAGCGACTGCGTCTACAAGGGCCACAACCTGAAACTCGCGCAAGAACCCGACGCGGCGGAGGTGCTCGCCGCCGCCGGCGACCCGTCGCGCTACGAGGAAGTCGTCTTCAGCGGATTCGGCGAGCCGACGCTCCGCCTCGACGTGGTGAAGGAGGTGGCCGGCGAACTCAAGCGCCGCGGCGCCAGGCGCATCCGCCTGGTGACGAACGGGCTCGCGAACAAGACGCACGAGAGAAACATTCTGCCCGAGCTGGGCGGCCTCGTGGACGCGGTATCCATCAGCATGCAGGCGGAAAGCCCGGAAGCCTATGCGAAAGTCTGCAAGACCAGGGACATCGAAGAACCCTACCCGCTGGTCAAGGAATTCGTGAGGTGGTCCAAGAACTACATCCCCGAAGTCGAGGTGACGGCCGTGCGCATGTCCGGCCTCATCGACATCGAGGCGTGCGAGAAGGTGGCGACCGAGGAGTTGGGCGTGCCCTTCCGCGCGCACGATTATGTAAGGATGGATTAGCCGGAGCGGGCGAATTCGATTCCTTCGGGGTATCCACCCCATCGCCCGCAAACATGAAACGAGCGCGAAAGGCGTAATCATAGGAATCGTAGGGACAACCCCCTGTGGTTGTCCCTCTTCAGGACAGGCACGGGGGCCTGTCCCTACGGCGAACACTTTTGTAGGGGTCGCATATATGCGACCCGTGTTGCGTCGGCGAAAAAACGAGGGACGCATATATGCGTCCCCTACACTTATGTCGACGCGAACGACGACCTGTCACGCAGGCCACCCATGCGAGTCGGCAGATACAACCCCGCCCCGTTTGCGCTAGAATACCCCCATGACTAACCGGCATTTCTCGAACAATTTTATCAATCCACCTGAACGAAACCCGCATACCATCCCAAGGAACGCCCCCCGATGAGCAGGCCCTTCTACATCCTCTCGCTCGACGGCGGGGGGTCGCTCGGGGTCTACACGCTGGGCGTGCTGGCGGAAATCGAGCGCACCCTGGGACGTCCCCTGCACGAGGCCTTCGACCTCGCCTACGGCGTCAGCACGGGCTCCATCATCGCCACGATGATTGCGCTGGGCGATGAGGTCGACCCGACGATTGCGGAACGCTATTTCGAACTTGCGCCCGACGTACTGGGGCCTTTGCTCGCGCGCCACAAGACGAACGCGCTCAAGCGGCATTCGGAGAGAATCTATGGCGAGAGGACTTTCGAGGATTTCAAGCTGGACGTCGGAATCCTCGTTACCCATGAGGAATACGACCGCCCCATGGTGTTCAAGCGCACCATCAACCAATCTGGTGGCGGCCCCGATAGTTTTCTCTCCGGCGAGGGCCTGAAAATATCGGATGCGATCATGGCGTCTTGCGCCGCGCATCCGTTCCTGAAGCAAAAGCGCATCGCCACGACCCTTATCGAGGAGCGCACAGCACTGGACGGCGGATTCGTGTCGAACAACCCCACCCTTTTCGCCATCGCGGACGCCACCGGGCCGCTCGGCGTCGCCCGGGAGGATATCCGGATACTGAGCGTCGGGACGGGGAGTTACCCCGAATCGAGGAAGTGGACGCGGCGAATCATCGCAGGGATAAGACCCCTCAAGACCTACATGACGCTATCGAGAACGAGTTCGAACAGCGTCGATACGCTGCGCGATTTGTTCTTTCCGGACGTCCGAACCCTGCGCATCAACGACTCGTTCACAGACCGCGCCTATGAGACGGATTTCATGGAGCACGACCCGCGCAAGCTCAAGGCCATATTCGGGCTCGGGCGCAAATCCTTCGAGCGTGCGGAGGCGCAAGTGCGGGAATTTTTCCGGGATGCGGGTGGAGGGTAAGGGGTGAGGTTTTGATTTTGTAGGGGAGGACCTGTGTCTCCTCCCTTTTTGTTTACCGTCCTGATTGCATTTCATCTCTGGTTGCGGGCGGAGGCGCAGGTCCGCCCCTGCAAAATCTCGCTGTTCTCCATACCGTTTGTGGTAGGGACAACCCTCTGTGGTTGTCCTGCCCCCCGTGGTTGTCCCCTCGTCAGGACAGGCGCGGGGGCCTGTCCCTACGGGCCTCCGAATCCCTCATGGGCCGGATTGTAGATTATCGTCATTCCGGCGTATGCCGGAATCCAGGGGTCTTGTCTTTTGTCTTTCATCTTTGCTCGTCGCGCTTTATGAATGTGAGGGAATAGGACGCCGCATATCTTCCTCCTCCCCGGTTCTGGATTCCGGCGTTCGCCGGAATGACGGTGATTCGTATCCGTGGGGCATTCCCGACCAAGAAGTTGCGGATTTATTTCGTGGTAGGGACAGGTTGCGACCTGTCCCTACGAAACTCACCCCCGACCCAGAGAAAAACACATATTTGAGGCACAGATTCCATCCCGCTCCGTTTGGGGTAGAATACCCCCGCTATGGACAGACACTCCTTTCATCCGCTGATTGCGCGCTGGTTCCGTGAGAAATTCGCGGAGCCGAGCGCTCCCCAGGAGGCCGGCTGGCCCGAGATAGCCACCGGGCGCGACACGCTCATCGCGGCCCCCACGGGCACGGGCAAGACGCTGGCCGCCTTCTTGTGGTCGCTCGACGGACTGATTCGGGACGCGCTCGCGGGCGAACTCGAAGACGCCTGCCGCCTCGTCTACATCTCCCCCTTGAAGGCGCTCGGCAACGACATCCAGAAGAACCTGCAGGAGCCTTTGAGCGAGATCCGCGCGCTCGCCAGGAAAGAGGGCGTGGAGTTGCCTGAGATTCGCGTGGCGGTGCGTTCCGGCGACACGCCCGCGCGCGAGCGCAGACTCATGCTCAAAAAACGCCCCCACATCCTCATCACCACGCCCGAGTCGCTCTATATCCTCCTGACGGCCGAGCGCAGCCGAAAAGTATTGGAGACCGCGCGCGCCGTCATCGTGGACGAGATTCATGCGGTCGCGGGCGATAAGCGCGGCGCGCACCTGGCGCTCTCACTGGAGCGTCTGGACGCCCTTTGCGGTACGCGGCTCCAGCGCATCGGCCTGAGCGCCACGCAAAAGCCGATCGACGAGATAGCCCGCCTGCTCATCGGCGCAGGCAGGAGCGGGGAGGACGGCGCTCCCGATTGCGCGGTCGTGGACGTGGGACACAAGCGCGAGATGGCGCTGTCCATAGAGGTGGCCGATCAGGATATCGGCCCCATCGCCTCGCACGAGTACTGGGCAGAGGTGTTCGACCGCATCACCGCCCACATCGAAAGCCACCGCACGACCATCGTGTTCGTCCACACGAGGCGGCTGGCGGAGCGCGTCGCCCACCGGCTCACGGAGAGGCTCGGCGAGGGCCGCGTGGCCGCGCACCACGGGTCGTTATCGCGCAAGATCAGGCTGGACGCCGAGGAGCGGCTGAAATCGGGCGCGCTGTCCGCCATCGTCGCCACGGCGTCTTTGGAGCTTGGCATCGACATCGGCCACGTCGATCTGGTCTGCCACCTGGGCGCGCCGAGAACGCTCGCCTCCCTGCTGCAGCGCGTGGGGCGCTCCGGACACTGGAAGGGCGCGGTGCCTAAGGGAATCGTCTTTCCCTTAACAAGGGACGAACTGCTGCAGAGCGCCGCTGCGATTCGCTCGGTGCGGGGAGGCGCGCTCGACCGCGTCATCTTCCCCGAAGCGCCGCTCGACATCCTGGCCCAGCAGATGGTGGCCGAGGCCGCGGCGCAAGAGGAAGTGGGAGAAGAGGCGCTCTGGTCGCTCGTCCGGCGGGCGCAGCCTTACGGGGCGCTTGCGCCGGACGTTTTCGAGGACGTGCTCGAAATGCTGTCCGAGGGAATCTCGACCAGCCGGGGCAGGCGCACCGCCTATCTGCACCGGGACCGCGTGAACGCCCTTTTGAGGCCGAGGCGCGGGGCGCGGCTGTGCGCCATCACGTCGGGCGGCGCGATTCCCGACACGGCGGATTACGACGTGGTGGAAGGCGCTGCGGAGACCTTCGTGGGCAAGGTGAACGAGGATTTCGCTATCGAGTCGAACGCGGGCGACATCTTCCTGCTCGGCAACCACTCCTGGCGCGTGAAGCGCGTGGAGCGCGACAAGGTGCGCGTGGAAGACGCCGAGGGCCTTCCGCCGAACATCCCCTTCTGGCTGGGCGAGGCGCCCTCGCGCACGGCGGAACTCTCGGAATCCGTCTCAGCACTCCGGGCCGAACTGGCGGGGCGTCTCGATGCGCCCGCCGAGGCGATCCGCTGGATGCGCGCCGAATGCGGGCTTTGCGTCTCGGGCGCGTCGCAGCTTCTCGATTACGTGCGCGAGACCGTGCGGGTGCTGGGGCGCGTCCCCACGCAGGAAGAGATCGTGGCGGAGCGGTTCTTCGACGAGGCGGGCGGGATGCAGCTCGTCATCCACTCGCCCTTCGGGGGCCGGATCAACCGCGCGTGGGGCCATACGCTCAGGAAGCGCTTTTGCCTCACGTTCGATTTCGAACTCCAGGCCGCCGCGACGGACGACGGCATCGTGCTCTCGCTCTCCTCGCAGCACAGCTTTCCGCTCGAATCGATATTCGGCTTCGCGCGCCTCGCATCACTGAAAAAGGACATGCTCCAGTCCGCCCTGCAATCTCCCATGTTCACCAACCGCTGGCGCTGGAACGCGGCGCGCGCACTCGCGCTCCCCCGGCACAGCGGGGGCAAGAAGGTCCCGGTCGCGATACAGCGCATGCGGGCCGAGGATTTGCTCGCCGCCGTCTTCCCGGCCCAGCTCGCCTGCCAGGACAACCACCACGGTCCCATCGAGCCGCCCGACCATCCCCTCGTGAACGAGACGGTGGAGAACTGCCTGACGGAGGCGATGGACATCGAGAGTCTCAAGGCGCTCATCGCTGACGTCGAGAGCGGTAAGATCAGGACCTATGGCGTGGAGACGCCCGCGCCTTCGCCCATGTCGCACGAAATACTGAACGCGAACCCCTACGCCTTCATCGACGACGCGCCGCTGGAAGAGCGCCGCTCGCGCGCCGTGCCGCTCCGGCGCGCCCTGCCCGATGACGCGGAGAGCGCCCGGCTGGATCCGGACGTCATCGAGGAGGTTTGCGAGCAGGCTTGGCCGGCGCCGCGCGACGCGGACGAGCTGCATGACGCGCTGCTCTCCCTGTGCGTACTGCCGGCGGAGGAAGTCGATGAATGGTCCGCCTGGGTGGAGGAACTCCTCGCGCAGAATCGGGTGGCGAAAGCGGTCTGGGGGTTGGACGGCATTGAGCGGGGAGGCTGGGTTCCCGCGGAGAGGATGGCGCTGATGCGCGCGGCGATTCCGGGAATCAGACTCATGCCCGAGGCGATTCCCTTCCAGGGGGATGACGCGGTGCCGCCCGCGCAGGATGAAGCTGTTCTCGCCATCGTCCGGGGATGGATGGAGGCGTCTGGCCCCGTAACGGCGGGCGAACTCGCCGCCAAAGTCGGCCTCGCGGGATCGGACGTTCAGATCGCCCTGGCCGCTCTGGAGGGAGAGGGAGCGGTCCTGCGGGGCTGCTTCGCCCGACTCTCGGCAGAGGCGGAAGTCGAGTGGTGCGACCGCGTGTTGTTGGCCCGCATCCACCGCATGACGCTCGGCAAGCTGAGGCGCGAAATAGAACCCGTGACGGCGGCGGATTTCGTCCGCTATCTGCTCAGGTGGCAGCACGTGCACGAGGACGCCATGCTGCACGGGCGCGACGGCGTGCTGGAGGTGATCCGCCAGCTTCAGGGGCTGGAGTTGCCGGCGCCCGCCTGGGAGGAGCAGATTCTCCCGGCGCGCATCAAGAACTACGACCCCGCGGATCTCGAGGCGCTTTGCCTCTCGGGCCTGGTTGCCTGGGGACGCCTGCGACCCGGCGCTCCGCCGGAGCCGTTTGATATTTCGGAGAGTGGCAGCCGATCCAGAGGAACCCAGAAGGCGCAGCCCACGCGCCGTGCGCTCCTGGCCTTCTTGATGCGAGAGGATACGGGGCTGTTCCTGAAGCCCAGGGAGGCGGAGGACGCGTGGCGTGGCAACCTGTCGAGACCCGCACTCGAAATACTCGATTTTCTTAAAAGCAAGGGAGCGTCCTTCCTCGCCGACATCACGGCGGCGACGGGGAGGCTCAGGACCGAAGCCGAGGAGGCGCTTTGGGAACTCGTTGCGCGCGGTCTCGTGACGGGCGACGGCGTGGCGGGTTTGAGAGCCCTGATAGTGGGCGCGAACGAGAAGAAAAAGGGCGAGCGGCGGCTGCGCGCCCTGCCGGGGGGCAGGGCCATATCGCGCGAGGCGAAAAAGCGCTTCATGCCCGTGGGCCGCTGGTCGCTCTGGGGAGGCGCCGACGCCCCGCTCGACGCGGAAGCGGTGCGCGAGGCTTATGCGCGGCAACTGCTGAAACGCTACGGCGTCGTGCTCCGGGAGCTGGCCTCCCGCGAGGCCACTGCTCCGCGCTGGCGTGAGCTGGCGGGGGTGTTCAGACGCCTGGAAGCCAAGGGCGAGATTCGCGGCGGGCGTTTCGTCTCGGGCTTCATGGGCGAGCAGTTCGCCCTGCCCGAGGCGGTGGAGGCGCTGCGCGCCGTCCGCAGGATTCCGGCGCGGGGCAGGCCCACCATCGTCCATGCGAGCGACCCGATGAATTTAATGGGTATCGTTACTCCAGGACCTAAAGTTTCGGCACGGTCGCGCGACGTCATCCTCTACCGCGACGGTCTCGTGGCCGACAGCGGCCCGCTCGGCGAGGTGCGGAGCCGGATGCGGAACGAGTCGCTGACGGGCGGGGGATAGGGAGCCGATAATTCGCAAATGCTAAACTGTGTGTTCAACACTACATAAAATCCCTGAATCTTATCCCTCCGCTGCCACAATTGAATTTCCCACGTGAGAAAGCTATAAATTGAGCTTGAGAAAAGAAGAGCAAACTTCTCTCCGCTACTGGAAGTTACACAAATGCCGAGACAGGAAACTATATATTCGATTTTTGTTGCTTCACCCAGCGACATTCAAGAAGAGCGATCTCGCATTCAGGCGATTGTAAACGAGTGGAATTCAAGTCAACCGCAACAAAGCGGAATTCGGCTTGATTTGGTTGGATGGGAAACACATGCATATCCTGGAATTTCTGATGATCCACAAGCAGTCATCAATAATCAGGTCCCGGATGACTACGATATATTTGTCGGGATTATGTGGCACCGTTTTGGAACGCCAACGAAACGCGCAGAATCGGGAACTATTGAAGAGTTTCAAAGAGCAAAAGAAAGATACGACATAAATTCTTCTAGTGTGAAAATCATGTTTTATTTTAAGGAAGCCTTTGTTTCACCATATGAGCTCGATCTGGAGCAATTCCAAAATGTCAAAAATTTTCGCGACTCTTTGAAGACTCAAGGTGTTTATTATGGAACATTTAGTGATGCGGATAATTTTGAGAATCTTTTTCGAATGCACATCAATCGTCAAGTTCACGAATTAAATCAAGAAATCGTATCTCCGTCGTTAGAAGAGCCAGATCCTCAAAGAGATGAGGCAGTTGCTGAGCCTAGTGTCGTAGATGAAGATATGGGGCTTTTGGAGCTTGAGGAATCGTTTGAGGAAAAATTTCTGAAGCTCAACGAAATTTCAAACCGAATATCAGATCACATT
Organism: Nitrospinota bacterium; assembly: GCA_026706735.1. Taxonomy (GTDB): domain Bacteria; phylum UBA8248; class UBA8248; order UBA8248; family UBA8248; genus Bin107. The sequence goes on from JAPOYD010000141.1 coordinate 11,253, forward strand.
AGAGAGTTAGGTGAACAGGTATCTGATCGCACTGATGAAATAAACCAGTTGGTGGAGCAATTTGGTGGTAACCCGAATCGAAATTCAGTTAAGCGCTTACTCACAAAGACTGCGGGAAATATGGACGAATTTGTTGTACGCATGGAAGCGGAACTTCCAATCTTTGGTTCGAGCTTTGATGACGGAATGGAAGTATTGATTCGCGCCACGCAAATATCACACGAATTTGGCATGGGTAGCGAGGATGAGTTTCGTAAAATTTTAGAGGCGATTAACACTCTTCGCGAGACAACGCTCGAAGTTGACGAACAGATGGTGGCTCTTAGGTCGAGTATCGTAGATATACCACCAATCACCACCAAGTTAAAGAAATCCAGAGCAGCAGCTACGAGAGTCCTCGACCAATTTATTGAGAAACTTAAAGGTGTTGAAAATTTGACACGTGAAGCAGAGAGCATCATTGGAGAGACTCTCCAGAATTAGCTATGGGCAACACAATTTGTTAGTTTAATGTAAGATAATCGCCACCTTACGAGATTTTCGTTATCCCGGAGATATGCTCCCTGCTTTGCAACAAGAAAACCCCGGCTTGTTCCGCCGGGGCTTCCCTGTATCTCTTATGCGTCGTTATCTTTTCTTCTTCTTCCGGAACGACTTGTGGCATGCGCCGCATTGCCTGCCGATGAGTCCCACCGCCTTCTTGATGGCCCCAGGCCCGCCCTTGTAGTGGATTTGCGCGAGGGCGGCGGCGTTCGCGGCCAGACCGTCCGCGATGAGGTTGAATTTCCCCTTGTCCTTCCAGATGGCGGCGGTCGAAGTCGTCTTGCCGGCCAGGGTGTTCTTCTGGAACGCCTTTTTGATCTTCGAAGCCTTCTTGTACATGTCGCCCGCGGCCTGGCGCACCTGCTCCTGGACCACCCAGCCGCTGCCTTGTTTCATCGCGGTTCTCAAGCGCTTCATGTCGGCGCCGATGCCGCGCATGAGCTTCCTGCGCGCCTTCACCGCCGCCTCATCGCCCTTCATCATCTTTTTCTTGCCCATCATCTTCTTGTCTTTCATGGCCATCATCTTCTTGTCCATCATCCCTTCGCCCGCGCAGCCGGCGACGAGCGCGCCCGCCATCATCAGGACGGCCAGGGTGATGAATACGTCTCGTTTTTTCATGACCGGATTTCCCCCACTGAATCAGAAACGAAAAAGACAAACAGGCGGATCTGCATGAAACCCTTTTTAGCCTGAAAACGAATCATGGGCGGTGGTCTGCTCCACTTCACTGCGTATGACCGCATGTTAGCCCAAAAGAGACCCGGCGGCCAGTCCCCGGAAATGGGGGGAGTGAATTCACAATCTGGCGATTTCGTAGGGACAACCCCCTGTGGTTGTCCTGCCCCCGTGGTTGTCCTGACGGGGGATTCCTTCCAATTCAAGTCGAGATTACTCGCCGTCATTCCGGCGCATGCCGGAATGACGATCAAAAGCGAATTCACACGTAGCAGGGCGTCGAACTTCCCGAAGAGGGGAGTTCGACCTGTGGCTGCGTTTCACAGGGACAGGGCTACAAATCCTGTATGGATTGCGCCTTTATCCCCACAACCCCCCGACAGCGTTGATCCCGAAGGCCATTTGTGGAACCTTGGGATATCCCGAAGGGTGAGAGGCGTCTTGCTTACAATTCCGGCGAAGGCCGGTCGGCATCCTGATTTCATTGCCCGGGTCGCGCGGCCCGAACCGTTTCCGGGCGGGCGGCCCCATTAACGAAAGGAGCTAACATGAGCGCATACGTGGTCGGTCACATCACCGTCAAGGACGAAGAGGGATTCAACAACTACGCCGAGCAGGGACTCGCCATCGTCGCCTCCGTCGGGGGCGAGGTGGCGGCGAGCGGACAACTCGTAAAAGTCCTCACCGGCGAGCACGACAGGCAGATGTTCGTCCTTCTCAAGTTCCCCGACCAGGAGGCGGTGGAGAGTTGGTATTACTCGGACGGCTACCAGGCCCTGATCCCCGGCCGCAACGAGGCGGTGGACATCACGTTCATCTCCTATGACGAGCCGGAGGAGTAGGCGTTCACCGGGAGAGCGGGCGCGGGCCGAAACGCCTCCGCCCGTTCTTCTGATCCAGCCGCGAATGCGCACCCCCTGCGCCGCAGTCATGAGGATTTCCGCTTGCAGAACGAAGGACGAAAAGCATGAAGCGCCTCTACCCCGACCTTTCGCAGACGGCCGAGCAGAAGCAGTTCGGCGTCCTGACCGTTCACGCCTATCTGCTCGAACGACAGGGGGGAAACGTCCTCTTCTACAACCCGAGGAGCGCCGCCGATTTCGATGAGATCGACTCTCTGGGCGGAATCGCGCATCACTGCCTGAGCCATTGCCACGAGGTGGACGAGTCGCTCGCAGACGTGGCCGGACGTTTCGGCTCCAGATTATGCTGCCACGCGCTCGTTGCGCCCTATCTGCCCGAGGCGGTTTCGGCCGACGTTTTTTTCGGCTCTCCCCCGCGCGAGTTTCTGGGCGGCGACATAGAGGTGATCCATACGCCGGGCCACACGGACAACAGCGTCTGCTACCGCTACCGCTCGCCCCACGGCAAGACGTATCTCTTCACCGGAGACGCGATCTATCTCGACGGCGGGGAGTGGAAGACCATCGTCGTCGCCGACGACGGGGGCGACGAGGCGGAACTGGCGAGAAGTCTCGCCGTTCTCAGAGACCTCGAAGTGGACGTCGTGATCTGCAGCGTCTCTGTAGGCGAGATGCGAATCGTGGAAGTCACGCCCGACGCGTGGCGGAGCATTATCGACGGGCTGGTGGAGGAATAGGAGATTTTACTGGCGGACGCTGGGGATAAGCTCTCGCCTGCTCTTCTATCGGCGTCCTCCCCCGGGGAAGCGGAGTTGTGCTACCATCGGCTCGGCATCCTGGCGCGGGTCCGGGAGATTCGCCCCGGCGTCCGTGTCGCCTCCCCGGATCGTTTCCTCATCAGGCATGGAGGGTGGAAATGGAGATTGAGAAGAGGCTGGAAGAGCTCGGGATCGAGCTTCCCGAAGTCCCGCCCGCCGTGGCGAACTACATCCCCGGCGTGGCGGTGGGCGAGGTGCTCTTCCTCGCCGGCACCATCGGCCAGTACAACGGAGAGATCCCCATCCGGGGGAAGCTCGGCGGCGGGGTCACCGTCGAGGAGGGCTACCGCTCGGCGCGCCTCTGCGGCTTGAACCACTTCGCCATGGCGAAGCATTGCCTGGGGGGCGACCTGGACCGCATCGTCCGGGCCGTGCGCCTCGAAGGCTATGTGAACAGCGCGCCCGGCTTCCAGGAGGCGCCCTGGGTGGTGAACGGGGAGAGCGACCTTCTCGTCGAAGTGCTCGGCGAGGAGCGGGGAAAGCACGCGCGCGCGGCCCTGAACATCAACGAACTCACCTACGACGCGCCGGTGGAGACCATCCTCACCCTGCAGATTCGCCCCTAGTCCAGCTGGAGCGGTTTTCCCGCCGGCGCGGGTCGCATCAGGCCGCCCCGAGCTTCTCGACCTTGATTTCGTCGAGGCGGGCGCGCGCCTGCCAAAGATCGTAAGCCATCTGCAGGCCGAGCCAGGTCTCCGGCGTCGAGCCGAACGCCTTGGAGAGTCGAATCGCCATTTCTATGGAGACCCCCGTGCGCTCGTTGATCAGTTCCGACAAGGTCTGGCGCGCGGGTCTGGCGCGCGACGCCGAGGCTCTCGGCGGCCTTCGTCACAGACAATCCGAGCGGTTCGAGACATTGCCGCCTCACGATTCCGCCAGGATGCGGCGGGTTTTTCATCGCCATCGCTTTGCCCCCATCAATGGTAGTCGAGGTAATCCGGTTTTGTTTGTCGTCTTTTTGTCTTTGCTTTTTGTTTTTCCATTCAACCGGTGAGAACATAAAAGGCCGGATCGCCATGATCCTCGTCGGCTCTGGATTCCGGCATTCGCCGGAATGACGGCAATTCCTCCCACTTCGGGGGCTTTTTCAACAACCCCATCATGGTGAGGCGGGTTATCCCGGCCTAGGCTTCCGACTCTGTCGATCCCAGTTCCGTGAGACATGTGCTGACGATCTCGGCGCTGGTCGTGGCTTCCGCCGTGATGACCCTCGTGGCGCCGGCCGCCTTCAGTGAATCCTCGTCTATATCGTAGAGGGTGCGCGCAATGACGGGAGTGTCAGGAGCCGTCCGGCGAATTGTGCGAACCGCAAGTTCCGTGGCTCGCGTGTCGTTTATCGTCACCACCACCAGACGGGCATTCCTGCAACCAAGCTCCTCCAGCACTTCCATCTGCGTGACGTCTCCGTAGACGGCCAGGTCTCCCGCCGCTTTTGCGGCGCGAACGTTATCGACGTTCACGTCGACCGCGATGCAGGAGAACCCCGCAGTCCGGGCGGCCTGGCATACCTCCCGGCCTGCCCGGCCGTATCCGGCGACAATGACGTGGTCGCTGTGCGGTTCGTGGGCATCGAATCCGGGAGGCTCGGCGCCCAGTATCCGGTTCAGCCATGGGACGCGGTCCGCGCCGAGAGCCAGGTGAGGGCCGAATGCGATGACCATCGGCGTGAACAGCATGGACAGGATGATCGCCACCAGGAGATTGTGGGACAGCGCGGCTCCGAGGAGACCGGTCCCCGAAGCTGCATTCAGGAGGACGAAGGAGAACTCGCCGATCTGGCACAATGTGGCCGCCGACAGGATGGCCACGCGAAGCGGCATTCGCAGGATCAACCCCATCCCAAGCATGATCGCGAATTTGCCGACGAGGATGAGGCCGAGAAGCCCGAGAATCGGCGCAAAATGCTCGATGACGTCCGGAACATCCAGCAGCATACCCACGGAAACGAAGAAAACGCTGGCGAAAACTTCCCGCACGGGAATCAGATCCGACATCGCCTGGTGACGGAACTCGCTTCCGGCGACGATCAGGCCGGCCAGGAATGCTCCGAGCGCGAGCGAGATTCCCGCCAGCGACAGGCCCCAGGCGATCCCGAAGCATCCGAGAAAGACCGTCAGAACGAAGAGTTCCCTCTCCCGCGTCTTGGCCACGAACGCGAGCAGGTACGGCACGACGCGGCTGGCCGCAAAGAGCACGCCCGCCAGGATGGCAAGGCCGGTGACGGCCGCGAGCGCGATCTCCCGCGTGGAACTCTGGTGCCCGGCCAGAATGGGCACCGCCAGGAGCATCGGAACCACGCACAAGTCCTGGAAGACGAGAATGCCGACCGCCAGTCGGCCGTGCGGCGAATCCAGTTCCCCCCGCGTAGACAGGCCCCGCAAGACGACGGCGGTGCTGGATACGGCGACGACGCAGCCCAGAAACACCGCAGGCCCCGTTCCGAGTCCGAACCAGACGGCCACGGCCGCGGTGCATGCGACCGTGGCCGCCACCTGAATGCTCCCGCCCAGCAGGATGGCTTTCCAGATGCGCCGGAGGTGGCCGAGCGAGAGTTCGAGACCGATCCCGAACAGAAGGAGGACGATGCCGACCTCGGCCAGCACCTCGACCTGATGGGTGTCGTCCACGAGGCGCAACGCCGTGGGTCCGACAAGGGCGCCCGAGAGGATAAACCCGGCGATCGACGGGACACCCACGCGGCGCAGCACCGTCGCGACCACGACCGCCGACCCGAGTACGATGACCAGATCCCAGAGATACCCGATTTCAGGCAAGCGTTTTCGTCTCCAGGGCGCGGTGGCGTGGACCGGATGTCGAGACCCAGCTTATCACATCCGCAAATGACCCGCTCCGAAAGGGCGCGTTCGCGTGCGCATCGAAGGGGAGTGCCCCTTTCGACAGGCTCAGGAATGCGGTTCCTCCTTTTTTCAGTCGGAACTGGCCTTCGATACAAACGCTCCTTTCTCGGGGCTGTTGAAAAAGTTCTCCTCGCGCGGTATTCACCACCGCCGTCATTCCGGCGAAAGCCGGAATCCAGAGCAGACGGGGACACCGAATCGCAGGACGACCAGGCAAAACGATAAAGCGAAAAGATAAATACAAAAGCAAAGTCCCTGGATTCCGGCATGCGCCGGAATGACGATCAAAAGCGCATTCACATCTTGGAAAAGTCGCGACCTGTCCCTACAGCTCACATATTCAGGACTTTTTCAACAACCCCTATAGGGACGGCATGATAAGGATCACATCGCGCACGCCGTCGATTTTTATCTTGCGCGGGCCGCTCATCGTGTGTTATTTTCGTATTTTATTCGTTTTGAGTGGCCCATGCGACGACCAACCAAGCCGAAGTGGCTCTATATCGATTTCGACGGCTTTTTCGCGTCCTGCGAGGAGCAGGCGGACCCGACCCTGCACGGCCGCCCGCTCGGCGTCATACCGTTCGCGGGGGCGCGCAACAGCTGCGTGATCGCCGCGAACGCCGCGGCCAAGAGGTTCGGCGTCACGACCGGGACTCCGATCGCAAAAGCCCGCCGGTTGTGCCCCCGGATAACGCTCGCGCCCCAGCGGCCGGACCTGTACGTCCGGGTTCACCACCGGGCCGTGGCCGCGGTGCTCTCCGTGCTGCCGGTCGACGTCGTTTGCTCGATCGACGAGTTGGCCGCCGTTCTGGGGGAGCGGGACCGCCCCGAAGAGATCGCCGGGAGGATCAAGCGCCGCATACGGACGGCCGTGGGGGAGCGCATCACCTGCTCCATCGGCTGCGCGCCCAACAGGTGGCTCGCCAAGATCGCCGCCGGCCTGGACAAGCCCGACGGTCTGAAGGTGCTGCTTCCCGGCGACCTGCCGGGTCCGCTGCGCCACATAGGTCTTGAGGCGCTGCCCGGGGTAGGGAGGCGCATGCGCGCGCGTTTGAAGCGGAGCGGGATAGCGAGCGTCGAGGACATCTGGAACACGGAGCCCGGACGGCTGAGTTCGGTCTGGGGCAGCGTGAACGGCGCGCGTTTTTGGTACGCCCTCCACGGCTACGCCGTGGAGCCGCCGGTGACGAGGCGCGGCTCGATCGGCCACGGCCGGGTCCTGCCGCCGGGGGAGCGCAGCGCCCAAGCCGCCCGGCCGATGGCCAGACAACTGGTAGTGAAGGCGGCCCGTCGCCTGCGCCGGGAGGGGTTCCTCACCCGGAGACTCACCCTCTCGGCCGAGTGTCTCGACGCGTCCGCCTGGACGGCCTCGGCGCCCGTCGCGAGAGCGAACGACGATCTGACCTGCCTGGATGCCCTCTCGGGGCTATGGGACGCACTCGCTGCGGCGCGGAGCCAGGCCGCGCTGTTCCGGATCGCCGTCTCGTTCGACCGCTTCATCCCGTCTGATGAAGCGCAGCTCGAGCTGGCTCTCGGCGAGCCGGACGAGGGGGGGCGGCTGGCGAGGCTGAACGCCGCCGTCGATTCGATCAACGGCCGCTATGCGCGCACCCTCGTCGGCTACGGCGGGTGCGCTCCTCCGGGCGGCTACGCGGGGGCCAAGATCGCGTACGGCCGCATTCCCCGGCTGGAGGATTTCCAGTGATGGCGCTTTGCCTGGGCGATTACGCCGGGGGAGACTGGTATTTCATCGTGGCGTGCAAGGCCTGCGGCCGGGAGAAGGTCCTGGAACCCGCCGAACTCCTGGCCCGGCCGAGGACGGGAAAAGTGCACCGCGGAATGCGCGCGGAAGACCTCGAACCCCTCTTGCGCTGCCGGGAATGCCGCTCGAAAAGAGCGCATATCGAGCCGGTCGCCAGAACGCGCAGGCAAGGCTTCGTCGGCGGGATGATCTGATGGGCGCGGCGCTTTTCGAGGGTGCCGGGCGGCTCAGGCGGGCAGCGCGGCGATGCACTCGACCTCGGCGAGCCAGTCGGGGTCGACGAGGCGGGCCACCTGGACCTGGGAGCTGGCCGGGCGATGATCCCCGAACATCTCAAGGCGGACCTCGTTCATCACCTTGCGGTTGTCCAGATCCGCGCTGAAGACAGTGACTTTGACGACGTTTTCGAGCGCAGCACCCGCTTCTTCGAGAATTGTTTGGATATTCGTGATGATCTGGCGCATCTGCGCGGCCGGGTCTCCCTTGCCCACCACGTTTCCCTCCCCGTCCACGGAGACGCAGCCGCTCACGAAGAGGAGCGAGCCGCCGGTCACCTGAACCGCCTGATTGTAGACGCCGAGGTTTTTGAGCCTGGGTGAATTGATGATCTTGACGCTCATATTTCCCCCCTCTGCCGAATCAAGGAATGCGAAATTGCTGAATTATCCGCCAATCGCCGCCTGGAACCGAAACGCCGCCCGGCGATTGAATATCCATAACGGTTCCACATTCTCCCCCTCTCGGAGGAGGTTGAAAAAGCCTCCTCACTTGGAGTTGACCACCGCCGTCATTCCGGCGAAAGCCGGAATGACGAAAAAACCGCACCGCCTCTTGTGGGGACAGGTCGCGACCTGTCCCTACAGACCATCCTCCCCGGTTGGTTACATTCGCCGAATCACGAAATCAGGACTTTTTCAACAGTCCCCACTCTCCGGGTGCGGATGGGTTCGGAAGACGGGCTATCCCCCTTGCTCGAAAATCTTGGCGCTCTCCTTTGCGATCAGGTCCAGGCATCCCGCCTTGGTCTCCATGAAGGCCGGGGAGGTGAGCATCGTCCGCGCCCGCGGCCGGGGCAGCGGCACTTTGAGCTCCTGGATGATTCTGCCCGGCTGCACCCCCATGATGAAGATTCGGTCCGCCATCAAAATCGCTTCGTCTACGTCGTGGGTGATGAAGAGCATGCTCATCTGGTGCTCTTCCCAGAGCTTGAGCAGCCACTCCTGCATGAGAAGGCGGGTCTGGGCGTCGAGCGCCGCAAAAGGCTCGTCCATGAGGAGTATCTCCGGGTTGTTGATGAGAACACGGGCGATGGAGACGCGCTGCCGCATCCCTCCCGAGAGCTCGTCCGGGTAGTGGCGCTCAAAGCCCGTGAGCCCCACGCGCTTCACGAATTCGTGCGCGCGGGGCAGGAATTCCCTCCTGGACACTCCCCGCACCTTGAGCGCGAAGGCGATGTTGTCTTCCACGGTAAGCCAGTGAAACAGGAAGTGCTCCTGGAAAACGACGCCGCGCTCAGGACCCGGCTTCGTGATGGGGCGCCCTTCGATCAGCGCCTCGCCCTCGGTGGGCAGGATGAACCCCGCGATGATGTTCAGGATGGTGGTCTTGCCGCACCCGCTCGGGCCCAGGAGGGCGACGGTCTCGCGGTCTTCGATGCCGAAGGAGACGTCTTTGAGGGCCACCGTCTCCCGTGCCTGTCTTGCGTCTTCGAAGATTTTCGTGACTCTCTCGAGCCGGACTTTTTCCGTCATCCGGAGAGGATTCCCAAGTGAGCGTCTTCTAACGTCCCGGGACGCGCCGCGAGCGGCGAAAACATGGATTTCGCATGCGCCCCGCTCGTTCCCCTGTCCCGCCAATTCCCAAGGGGCGCCACAATATCCTTTCGCATCACACCACCCTGTAGTGAACGAACATGCGGCGCGAGAGGGCGTGAACGGAGCGATCCAGGCAGAAGCCCATCAGGCTCAAGGTGACGAAGGCGACGAACATCCGCTCCGTCTTTGTATAGATCTGGGCGTCCCAGATCATGAAGCCGACCCCCGATTTCGCGGCGAGCATCTCCGCCGCCACGATGGTCATGAAGGCGTTGCTGAGGGCCAGCTGCAAGCCGGTGACCATGTAGGGAACCGTCTCGGGGACGACGACCCGGAAAAGGACCTGGGTCCCGGTGGCGCCGAGGCTTCGTGCGGCCCGGATGGCGCCCTCGCGCACCGAGGCGGCCCCCGCCATGGTGTTCACCACCACGATGAAGACCGCCGTGTAGAAGATCAGGACGATTTTCGATTCTTCGCCGAAGCCGAACCAGATGATGAACAGCGTGACCAGGGTCACGGGCGGGACGAAGCGGAAGTATTCCAAGACGGGAAGGGCGAGCGCCCGCACCCAGGGGAGCCGCCCCATGACGACGCCGAGAAAAGAACCGACGACGGCGCCGAGCGCCCATCCCGAGAGCACCCGGAACAGGCTCATCACGATGTTCCAGGGCAACTCGCCGGTGCGCGTGATCTCGACGGCCTTCCGCATGGTGGTCAGGGGGGAGGGGAGGAAGATCGGCGGAAACACGAAGGTAAAACCCCACCAGGCCACCAGGAAAATGGCCACGGAAAGGGTGTAAATCGCAAAAACTCCTCCGATCCTCAAACCTCCCGTTCCCCCTTTCACCCGCTTCGTTCTAGTACGGGAAATCCGTCACCCTGGAGGCGGCCACCGCCCGGAGGAAGCTCGGATCGATGATGCTCTTCCAGTCCGGAATCTGCTTGATGTGGCCCAGCTTCTTCTTGAACGCGGAAACCTCCTGAAGGGTGTCGTAGTAACTCTTGTCGAGCCAGATTTTCAGTTTGTAGTCGTTCAGCGCCGCCTTGGCGTCCGCCGCGCTGGAGCGGGTGACCTTCTGGAACGTGGCCGCCGCCGCTGCGGGATCCGCGTTGGCCATATCCGTCGCCTCGATCAGGGCCTGCAGGAAGCGCTTCAGGGTCTTGGGTTTCTCCCTGGCGAACCCCCGGCGGACCGTCAGGTGGAAGTTGGGCTCGTAATCGCTGGCCTTGCTCGCCGCCAGGATGTGGAGCGCGTCCCCCTTGAGCTGCATCACCTTGCGCGGCCAGGGTTCCCAGAACCACATGGCCTCCACGGCGCCCTTCACCATGGTGGGGGCGGCTTCGGGCGGGGGGAGGTTGACGTGATCGAGCTTCTTGTAGTCGATGCCCCTGTTCCCGAGGAACTTGATGAACCCGAACTCTCCGCCGGTCCCGCCCATCCAGGTCACTTTCTTTCCGATGAGGTCCTTAGGACTCTTGATCGACTTTTTGGCCACCAGCTTCATGCTCTCGTTGCCCTGCGCCGTCGCGGCCACGATGATGGCGTCGATCCCCTTGGCGATGTTCGAGATGGTGGGCGGGTCGCTCTGAAAGGAGATGTCCAGTTGGCCGCTGCCGATGGCCCGCAGGCCCACCAGCGCGGTGTGGCCCATGGTGTTGGTGGTCTTGAGTCCGTGCTTCTTGAAAATCCCCTTGTCCTCGGCCAGCCAGTAGGGTATCCCCAACGAAGTGGGCTCGGTCGAGAAGCGGACCGCCCCGTCGTCGGCCGCCCCCGCCGGCCCGGGACCGACCGCCAGGAAGAGCACCAAGGCGGCAATTCCGACCATTTCCCGTATCCAGCTTCTTTCACGCATCATAGGTCATCCTCCTCTTTTCACAGGGTGAAGTTCCGTGAGGCAACACGTCGCGATTCAAAACCGGCGCATCCGTTTGCGCCGGTGCTGGAGATGAGCGGAATCGAGAACCCGGTTCTGGCTCGTGAGCGAAGTGCGGAAGGGTTTCGGAATGAAGCCATTCTCAGCCCTTTCATACAGACCGGCAGCTGTTGCGGTTCACACCACCCGGTAGTGGGAGAAAAACCGGTAGGCGAGGAACCGGAACACCCGATCGGTGGTCAGCCCCAGGAGTCCCAGACCCAGGAAGCCGACGAAAATCTGATCGGTCAGCATGAAATTTCTTGCGGACCAAATAAGGTATCCCATGCCGGATCGAGCCGCAAGCATTTCCGCCGCCGCGATTACGATGAACGCGTTTCCCATGGCCATCCGCATGCCCGTCACGATGTAGGGCACCGTTTCGGGCACGACCACCTGGAGCAGGACCTGGGTTTCCGTCGCTCCCAGGCTTCGGGCGGCACGCAGGACCCCCGGGGGTGCGCTCAGGGTTCCGGCCATGGTGTTGATCACGATCACGAAAAACGAGGTGTAGAAAACGAGCATGATCTTCGAGGCTTCGCCCAGTCCGAACCAGACGATGAAGATGCCCACGAACGAGATGGGCGGAATGTAGCGCAATCCCTGGATGTAGGGGGTGGCGAATGTGCGAACGCCGGGCAGCCACCCCATGAGCAGGCCCAGGGGAATTCCCAGGGCGCACCCCAGAAGCCAGCCGCCCATGATCCGGCCCATGCTCATCAGGATGGATTCGTGGAGAAAGCCCGTGCCCGCCAGCTCGACCGCCGTCATAACGGTGAGCCAGGGTGAGGGAACGAAGAGGGGATGGGAGAACGCCGCCACGATCCACCACGCGCAGATGAAGAGCGAAAAACCCAGGACGGAGAGCATTCCCGACCACCCTTTGCCCCGCATGCGCTCCTCCCCCCAAGCTTCGCAACCCGTGTAATACGACGTCTTCCGCAGTCCGGATGAGGATAAATAAATGCAGGATGAAACCGAATGTATCATATTCAACCGATTGGAGAAATCCGCTGGAATGCGGGGAAAGAATTGCTTCCACATTGAGGGGACCGCTGATAAAGTACCCCGGAGAAGGGGAGTTGGAGGGGTGTAGGGGTCGCATATATGTCCGACATACACGGAAATCCTTCGTTCGCGGAAGGTGGCCTTTGCTCGTCATTCCGGCGCATGCCGGAATCCAGAACCAGTGAGAAGGGTAAATTACGGCGTTCCATTTCCTCGTTCATTCGCCCGGAACGACGGCCAAAGAGCAAAAAGCAAAGTCCCTGGATTCCGGCATGCGCCGGAATGACGAGTATAGGCGAAAGGGGGCGGGGGTCGAACGCCTTGCGCCGGAACGCCCGTTTGACCCTCCCTCCTCGGTCGGGCCAAACCTTCGATACGCGGCTTCGCCGCTATTCAGGATGAGGCGGAGAGGACTTTTTCAACAACCCTCCTCAGGGGGGCTTTTTCAGAAATCGTCGACTCAGGTATATAATTCCCTTTTTCCCGGACGCAAAGCCGAAGCGAAAACGAATGCCTGGCTTGACGGGGTTCGATTCCATTCCGAAAGGCGCTTCACCGAGGGGGGAAAGCATGGATTCATTCATGAACTTTGAAGGACAGGACGTCATCGTGACCGGCGGAGCGACCGGGGTGGGGGAGGCGAGCGCGCGCCTGTTCGCCGAGCGGGGCGCCTCAGTCGCCATCCTCGACATCAACGGCGAGGGAGCGGAGAGCGTCGCCGCCGATATCCGAAGGAGCGGAGGAGACGCGCAGGCGTTCGAGGTGGATCTCACCGACTGGGACGCCACCCGGGCCGCCGTCGAGGCGGCCCACGGCCGGCATGGGCGCATCGACGTGCTCGCCCACGTGGCCGGCGGATTCCCGGAGTTCCTGGGCATTCTCGACTGTCCGCTGGAGACGTGGGACCCGATGGTGGCGAGCAACCTGAAATCGATGTTCATTCTGCTCCAGGCGGTCGCGCCGCACATGATCGAGGCGGGCTACGGCCGCGTCGTCTGCTTTTCCAGCCTGGCCGCCCGCAGCGCGATCAACCCGAACCCGCCCCACTACACCGCGGCGAAAGCCGGCGTCCTCGGCCTCGCGCGTCAGGTGGCGGGCGAACTGGGTCCCCACGGCATCACCGTAAACGCGATCGCGCCCGCCAACGTGGCCACCCCGAGCACCATGGCCATACGCAAACCCGAGCGCATCCGGCATATTGAAGAAGTGACGCCCGTCGGCCGCCTGTGCCAGCCCGAAGAGGTCGCGGCGGCCGTCATATTCCTTTGCAGCCGGGAGGCCGGCTACATTACCGGCGTGACCCTCGACGTGAACGGCGGGGCGGCGATGATATAGCGCCGCCGGGACTGCCGATCCCGCTGGGCTCGATCCGGATCATCTATGCCCGGGCTGCGCGCCAATCCGCCCTGAAATGTTTTCCGGTGGCAGTCGTACTGGGCATCGTTCCGGTCATCCCCCCGCGTCTGGCGGGCTTCGCCGTGATGCGGCATAATAGGGCATCAGGATCGAGGAAAAGCCGGAGTCCCGGCCTCGGCCCCGCTGATGGTATCCGCCGCGCGCGAGCCGGGGGCCGTCCGATACGGTTCGCGGCGATCATCGGAGTGAATCCCGGTATGGGCCATATCACGCCGACTACCGCGCCGCCCGGCGCTCACGCCCTGAGGGCCGCCCTATGACCCAGGAATTCCTCGCCGATTTGGCCGGCCGTATCGAAACGCTCAAGGCCGACGGCCTGTTCAAACAGGAGCAGGTCATCTCCTCGCCGCAGCAGGGCGAGGTCACCCTGGAGACGGGCGCTGACTGCATCAACCTGTGCGCCAACAACTACCTGGGCCTCTCCAACCATCCCCGCCTCGTCGAGGCGGCCAGGGCCGCGTTGTCCCGCTACGGTTTCGGGATGTCTTCGGTGCGGTTCATCTGCGGCACCCAGGTTCCCCACAAGCAGCTGGAGGAGCGCCTGAGTGTGTTCCTGGGAACCGAGGACACGATTCTGTTCCCCAGTTGTTTCGACGCCAACGCAGGGCTGTTCGAGAGCCTTCTGGGCGAGGAGGACGCGATCATATCCGACGCGCTGAACCACGCCTCGATCATCGACGGCGTACGCCTTTGCCGCGCGAAGCGGTTCCGTTACGCCAACAACGACATGGCGGACCTGGAAGCCAGGCTTCAGGAAGCGGCCGGCGCGCGCTACCGCCTGATCGCCACGGACGGGGTTTTCTCGATGGACGGCTATCTGGCCGATTTGCCGGCCATCTGCGACCTGGCGGAAAAACACGACGCCATCGTGATGGTCGACGACAGCCATGCCGTCGGCTTCGTCGGCGCCACGGGGCGGGGTACGCCAGAGCGCTGCGGCGTCGCGGGGCGGGTCGACATCCTGACGGGGACCCTCGGCAAGGCGCTGGGGGGTGCTGCCGGCGGCTACGTCGCAGCCCGCCGCGTCGTCGTGGAATGGCTGCGCCAGAGCGCGCGCCCCTACATCTTCTCGAACACGCCGGCCCCCGTCATCGCCCAGACCGGCCTGGCGGCGCTGGACCTGCTCGCGGGCTCATCGGAACTGCGGGAGCGGCTCTGGCGCAACACGAAGCATTTCCGCGCCGAAATGACCGCCCTGGGCTTCGAACTGCTGCCCGGCGAGCACCCCATCATTCCCCTGATGCTGCGCGACCCGAAGCTGGCGCAGGACTTCGCCGCCGGACTCCGCGGGAAGGGTGTACTGGTCACTGCGTTTTCGTTCCCCGTCGTCCCGCGCGGGGGGGACAGGATACGCACGCAGATGTCGGCGGCCCACGACCTGGAGGATCTCGACCGCGCCATCAGCGCCTTCGCCGAGGTGGGCCGGGGGCTCGGAGTCATCGCGTCATGAGCGCCTTCAAGCTTGAAGGACAGGCGGCCATTGTCACCGGCGGCGCCAGCGGCATCGGACTCGCCACGGCGCAAACGCTGGCGGACGCGGGCGCAGCCGTCGTGGTCGCCGACCTGAACGAGGAGGCGGGCGCGCATACGGCGGAGGCGCTCAAAGAACGAGGCGCCGAGGCGCTGTTCGTCAGGACCGACGTGGCCGAGGCCCGGGACGTCGAAGCGCTCATCGAGGCGGTGATGGAGCGGTTCGGCTCGCTGGAAATCCTGATGCATTTCGCAGGGATAGGCAAAGAGATACTCACCCTGGAAACCACCCTCGAGGAATGGAACCGCATCATTGGCGTCAACCTCACGGGAAGTTTCCTGATGATGCAGGCCGCCGGCGCCGTGATGGTCGAGGCAGGGTATGGCCGGATCGTGTCGATGTCTTCTGTTGCGGGGCTGCGGGGCGGGACGGGACGCGCGGCCTACGGCGCGTCCAAGGGCGGAGTCGCGGCGTTGACGCGGGTGATGGCGGTCGAGTGGGCGCAGCATGGTGTGACGGTCAACACGCTGGCGCCGGGGCCCATCGAGACCGCGCTGGTGCGGGAAATGCACGACGAGGAGACCCGCCGGGCCTACCTCGATACCGTTCCGGTGAACCGCTACGGGGCGCCCGAGGAAGTGGCGGCCGCGGCCCTCTATCTGGCGCTGCCGGAATCCGGCTACATCAACGGCGTGACGCTGCCTGTGGACGGCGGCTTCGACGCCGGCGGCGTCATGAAGCGCGGCCCTGAAGGGTCCGGAGCGACCGCCTCCTGAAGAACGGCTGCCCAAAAACCTCTCGCCGGGGCAGCGAACGCTCCCTCCCCGGGGTTATTCAACAACCCCTCCTCACTCGCGTCAAACACTCGTTCCTCACTCGCGTTTGACCCCGCATTTGCCGCCACGGGTTTTTCGCGTCGATGGAGTATGCTGGAGAGGCCGCCTGCCGGCCTTCTTTTTTCAGGTGGCGGAGCGGGCGCGGATCGCGGGAGTCGTGTGGTCGCTACGCAGAGCCGCGGAAGGAGCAAAATGCAAATAATAATTTCCGGAAAATTCGATAAATATAGATAAATTCACGGGGTTTTTCGGTAAATTTCAGGCAAATTATTTTGGAGGATAAGACGCCGCGGTATCCGGGCGCAGGGGAATTCTGCCATGATCCGCCAGGCCTGCGATGACGGCAAATGCGGGGAAATGCTGCGAGTTGCGCCCCCGCTCAGGGCGTCCTCCCGGCATAAGGGGCGTAAGAGCAATCACCGGTAAACGGCGCGCCACACCCTCCTTTTCGTGTGCCGCGCGTCAAGACGTGATTCCATAAGTATTTGATTTCGTTTATCTTCCCTGGAAATCGGCGGCTCTTTTCTCAAGGAACGCGGATGCGCCCTCGACCTTGTCCTCGGTCGTCATGAGGCAGGCCTGGCCGAGCCGCTCGGCCACCATGCCCGCCTCGGGGCCGAATTTTAAGCCCGTGTTGATGGCGATTTTCGCGATGCGCACCGCCAGCGGGCCCTTGCTCATCATCTTTTTCGCGCACTTACGCGCAGCTTCCAGCAATTCCCCGGCCGGAACGACCTGATTCACCAGCCCGATGCGGTGGGCCTCGCGCGCGTCGATGATATCGCCCGTCAGAATGAGTTCCTTCGCCTTGCCGACGCCCACCAGGGAGGCGAGCCTCTGGGTGCCGCCCGCGCCGGGCATGATGCCGAGATTAACCTCGGGTTGCCCGAACCTGGCGGTTTCGCTCGCGATGCGGACGTCGCAAGCCATTGAAAGTTCACAGCCTCCACCGAGGGCGAAGCCGTTGACCGCGGCGATGACGGGCTTCTCGATAACCTCGAGGCGCATGAGGGCGCGCTGCGAGGGGGCCGCCAGCCCGTCGATGAGGCTTCGTTCCTTGATCTGGGCGATATCCGAACCCGCGGCGAAGCACTTCTCGCCGGCGCCCGTGAAGATGATGACCCCCACCTCATCGTCCGCTTCGAGTTCTTCCACCACGATACCCACTTCACGCCACGTCTGGGGGTCGAGCGCGTTTCGCTTCTCGGGGCGGTTGATGGTGATGAGGGCCATTCCTTGAGATTTTTCGATCAACAGGTTCTTGTACGGCATTTCGATGAACTCCTTTCGCGTTGCGTATTTGAGGTTCTCCGTAGCGAGGAGAAACGCGGATGTATGATTCGATGTGAAGATAGCCTATGGCGCGGCGTTCGTCACCTGATGGCGCGATGGGTGGCGTTTATGGAAACTTGAAAAATCTTCTCGAACCGGAATTTCTATCGATTTTTGGTGCAATGCTAAATCAAAAAGAATCAGATATTTGAATGGAGAAGCCCAATTGTTAGCAGCCGGATGGCTTGAGTGCTAATAACGCTTGACAAACGTTCTCATTTTCCATATATACATTCGCGCATAAACAAGGAGTCGAGAATTCGGGTAGTGTTTCGCCCGGAACATGGCTCTATAGGTCAAGGTGTATGGATGAAATAGCAGCATTTTTCAACTGATAAGGAGGAAGTGATGGCAAAGGTCAAAACCAGGATACAGCCTCTGCAGGATCGCATTTTGGTGAGACGTCTGGATGCGGAAGAGGAGCAGATCGGCGGGATCATCATTCCTGATTCCGCGAAAGAAAAACCTCAGGAGGGGGAAGTGATCGCCGTAGGACCCGGCAAAGTCACTGATGATGGGAAAAGACAGGCGCCCGAGGTGGGCGAGGGCGACAAAATTCTTTTCGCCAAATATGCGGGCACCGAGGTGAAGTCCGAGGGCGAAGAGTTTCTGATCATGCGCGAAGATGATGTGCTGGCGATCATCAACTAGCCGATTGTCCCCAAAATAAGGAGCATTACGAAAATGCCGAAAATCATTATCTTTGATGAAGAAGCCCGCTCGAAAATCAAGCGTGGCGTGGATCAGTTGGCCGACGCTGTGAAGGTGACACTCGGACCCCGTGGACGCAACGTTTTACTCGACAAGAAGTTCGGCTCTCCTACCTCCACGAAAGACGGCGTGACGGTGGCCAAGGAGATCGAACTTGAAGATCAGTTCGAGAACATGGGCGCCCAGGTCGTTAACGAGGTGGCGAGCAAGACTTCGGACGTGGCGGGGGACGGCACCACGACGGCGACCGTGCTGGCTCAGTCTCTGTTCAAGGAAGGTCTGCGCAATGTGACTGCCGGCGCCAACCCCATCGACTTGAAGCGTGGTATCGACGCCGGAGTCGACCAGGTCGTCGGGCAGTTGCAAAAACTTTCCAAGCCCGTTCGCGACAAGAAAGAGATTGCGCAGGTCGGTACCATCTCGGCCAACAACGACCCCACCATCGGGGATCTCATCGCCGAGGCGATGGATAAAGTAGGCAAAGACGGCGTCATTACCGTCGAAGAAGCCAAATCCATGGAAACTTCGCTCGACATCGTCGAGGGTATGCAGTTCGACAGGGGATATCTCAGCCCTTACTTCGTAACGAATCCGGACCGCATGGAAGCCGTTTTGGAGGATCCGTATATCCTCTTCCATGAGAAGAAAATCTCCAACATGCGGGATCTGCTGCCGTTGCTCGAGAAAATTGCGAAAATGGGCCGCCCGCTTCTCATCGTTGCCGAAGACATCGAAGGTGAGGCGCTCGCGACGCTGGTGGTGAACAAGCTGCGCGGCACGCTCAACTGCTCGGCGGTCAAGGCTCCTGGATTCGGGGATCGCCGTAAAGCGATGCTCGAGGACATGGCGATTCTGACCGGCGGTAAAATGCTGAGCGAAGATTTGGGAATCAAGCTTGAGAACGTATCCGTGGACGACCTCGGAGAGGCGAAGCGCGTGACCATCGACAAGGATGACAGCACCATCGTCGAAGGAAAAGGCAAGGCCAAGGATATCGAAGGCCGCGTCAAGCAGATTCGCAACCAGATCGAAGAGACGACGAGCGACTATGATCGCGAGAAACTTCAGGAGCGTTTGGCGAAGCTGGTCGGTGGCGTTGCCGTGATTAACGTGGGCGCAGCTACCGAAGCCGAGATGAAAGAGAAAAAAGCGCGTGTCGAAGATGCCCTGAACGCAACGCGCGCGGCCGTTGAAGAGGGTGTTGTGGCCGGTGGCGGCGTCGCCCTTGTTCGCGCCCAGAAGTCGCTGGATGATGTTGAGGTGGCGGGGGATCAGCTGGTCGGGATCGATATCCTCTCCCGCACGCTGGAAGCCCCGATGCGTGAGATTGCGAACAATGCGGGCGAGGAAGGTTCTCTGGTCGTTCAGCACGTAAAAGGCCAAAGAGGAAACAACGGCTATAACGCGGCGACGGGCGATTATGAAGATTTGGTCAAGGCAGGCATCATTGACCCGACCAAAGTGGTGCGCTCTGCTCTTCAAAATGCTGCTTCCGTGGCTGGTTAGGCTGAAGTCGGGCGGCTACATCGTCATCAACCACACGGAGGCGCTCGTATGCCTCCGGGCGGAATGCCTCCAGGTGGTATGGGCGGCATGATGTAAGTCGTCGTCTTGAAGTTCGAAGGGGGCCTCTCGGAGGCCCCCTTTTTTTGTTTAGATTCCCTTGCGGGTGTCTTGAAGAGAAGCAACTCGTCTCATAAGATTAAGCATGGGGAGTTTTTGACGACTCATTCCGCTGATTTGCCTTCTCGCACGCATTCAAGCGATGATAGATATTGAGCGGAGAGTGATACATGGCGAGAAATGAATCGAAAAAACTTCCTCTCATCCTCTTCCTGATATCGTTATCGTTGCACCTGTTCGTATTCGCGGCCTCAAGCCATGAATACGTTTGGAGGGAACGCGCGAAGAAAAGCCGCCCTATAAAATTTCGAGTCGTATCCGTCGAGAAACCCAAGGAAAAACTCCCCCCGAATCCCCAAAGTCGGTTTCTATCGAATGCCAACCGGAAAGAAAGCGGTTCCGGCAATCCCGGCGAGACCCCGCGCTTAAGGCGTGAATCCAAAGACCAAATTCCCGCTCGAAGAGGTGGGCTTGGTCCTAAGACAGCGTCATTATCGCCTGCGTCGGAATCGAGAGTTCCAGCCCCTCCCGTCCCGCCGGCCCGGCCCGCGTCTCCAGCAGTCGTTAAACCGAAGCCTAAACTTGAAAAGTTGGAAAATACGAGGGAAAGAAAACCTTCCGAAATTTCGGAATCAGAGATAACGGCCAAACCTATCGCAAAGGCGAACCTTGCGCCGAAACCAAAGCCTTCGGTCAAGACCCCGTCGCCCGCGATTCCAGAAAAGGTGCAACCGAAGGCCAAGCCGCCGACGGATAAAAAGCCGGAGAGGAAAAAAATAGAGGTCGAAGCAATTCCGAAGACAAAGCGCAAGGCCAAGCCGGCGGTCAGGAAGAAAACGGAAAAAAAGGTTGCAAAGAAAAAGCCTCGAGAGAAGAACAAGAAAGCCGAGGCGAAGAAAAAGACGAAGGAGAAGGTTGAGCTGGCCGCGTTGAAGTCGGCTCCAAAACCGAAGGCTTTCATGCCGTCTGACATACCTGTGAGACCGAAATCCCCGGTAGTCGTAAAACCAAAGCCCGAGCCCGAAAAGGCGGAAAAATCGAAGGAAAGGAAATCTCCTGAAACTTCGGAGACAACGGAAACGCCCCGGCCGACAGAGACGGCGAGCCTTGCGCCGAAACCAAAACCTTCGGTCAAGGCCCCGTCGTCCGTGATTCAAGACAAGATAAAACCAAAGGTAAAGCCGATGGCGGATAAAAAGCCGGAGAAGAAAAAAATAGAGGTCGAAGCGGTTTCAAATCAGAAGCTCGTGCCCAAGCAAGCAGTAAAGAAGAAAACGATCAATCAGGTTGTAAAGGGAAAGCCTCGAGAGAAGAACAAGAAAGCCGAAGCGAAGAAAAAGACGAAAGAGAAGGTTGAACTGGCCGCGTTGAAGCCGGTTACTCGGTCGATACAACCGCGACGTCCCGCCCCGAAACAGCCCCAACCCAAGGATCCTTTGGCGCTGTTTCGAGTGAAGCCCCAGCCCAGGCGAAAGCCCAAGCTCCCTAAATTCGATCTCTCGGATGAGGAAGCGGACAGAATCGCGAAAAAAAGCTTGCTGGATAAAAACCTGGAAAAAGAAGGAGGCGAGACTATATCGCTTGATACGCGTGATTTTCGGTATGCTTCTTATTTCGCTCATATCAAGAGAAGAATCCAAAACGCCTGGATATGGCCTGTGGAGGCGCAAAAAAACAGGGGCGAGTTGTTGTTGCGCTTTAAGCTGAGAAAAAATGGCACTTTGGAGGAAGTGCGCCTGATAAAGTCCGCAGGCATTCGCATTCTCGATGATTTGGCTATGGCTGCCGTCACCAAGGCGGCGCCGTTCGAACCGTTTCCGGAAGGTCTTGAACGCAAGTCGATTACCGCTACGTTCGTGTATGAGTGAGCCGGGGGCGTCGTTTCCGAATTTTGGGCTGATATATTTGGTTGACACCTGCAAGTGCTGATTTTAGGATGATTTTTTCTGCGATTCCCTGTTAATCAGAGGATTACCCTTTGCCCGAATCATCGCCACGGTTGAGCAAACAAATCGAAGATTATTTGAAGAATATCTTCAAGCTGCAGCAGGAGGCATCTCCTGTTACTACGAGCTCCATAGCGGATTGTATGGAAATATCGGCGGCATCGGTCACGAGCATGGTCAAGAAACTCGATCACCAGGGCTTGCTCACATATACGCCGTACAAGGGGGTCGTTTTAAGCTCAAAGGGGGAGAAGGTCGCTTTGGAGATTATTCGGCATCATCGGCTGCTCGAACTGTATCTCAATCAAAAAATGGGAATTGAATGGGACAAGGTGGATGTCGAAGCGGAAGAATTGGAGCACGTCTTGAGCGAGGAGCTGGAAGCCGTTTTGGACAAGGAACTCGGCTATCCCACCCTGGATCCCCATGGAGACCCGATCCCGGCCAAAGACGGCACCATGGTTGACACGAACGAAATCGTTCTCCTCTCTCTTGAGGTGGGACGAGCCACAAAAATCACCCGTGTATTACAGGATGATCCGAATATATTGCGTTACCTGGGAGAGCTTGGTTTTTTCCCTGAAATGCCCATAGAGGTCATTGAACAATCGCCTCTCGCCGGTACGGTAACATTGCTGGTAAATGGAAACAGGCATACGTTGGGCCGTGATATCGCCTCTCGAATTTTTGCGCTGAACGAATAATACCGCCATTTTTCCATTCCAATCCGTTTCTCGTTTCGTGGTTCTTCCTGCATAAAGTATAATTTTGCATCTTTTTGAAATTTCTATTGGGTCAGGGGGCCGTAGATTTCACGGTTGAATTTAATCGAGGTGTCATCCAACAAGGCTTTGCCGCTTGATCTGAGAAGAAAAATCAATTCAGGAACTATTCGGAAGAATACGCTATCGTTGAATTGTTGAGCCATTTCATTAGGAGAAGACATGCCGGCTAAAAAACAAGCACCCAGGAAAAAGGCTGCCAAGCAGGATTTTGACCACCGCTTCCGCGCCATCTATGCCAAGGATGTCGAATGGCAAGAAGATGTGAGTAATGAACTGCTTACGCTGCCGCCGGGAGTGAAGGTGAAGATTTTCGCTCACGATCCGGTGATGAAGCGAATCGACATGAAGGTGAAGTTCCCGAAAGGCTACGTGGAGCCCCGTCATACGCACAAGAGCTGGCATTCCATTCTGGTGACCCGGGGCAGGATGTGCGTGGCGGGCAAGGATTTGAGGCCGGGCGATTATGTCTTCGGGTGGGATCTGCCGCACGGCCCGTATGAATACCCCGATGGCTGCGAGGTGTTCGTCGTCTTCATGGGCGATGGCACGCAGCATGTCTGGGAAGAAGAGAAGCACCTCAAGCACAAACTGAAGTGGGAAGCCGAATCGGCTGCGGGTAAAAAAGCCGTCGCCAGGGGCGATACGGCCAGGAAGCAGGCGTTGTCCGAAAAAGGGTGAGACGATGACACCGCAGCGAATCGCCGTAATCGGCGCCGGCGCCTGGGGGACGGCGCTGGCGGATCTGTTCTCGGAATCCGGCCACGAGGTGACGCTCTGGGTTTTTGAGGCCGACCTTTGCGCCCGCATGGCGTCGAACCGTGAAAATGATCTGTACCTCCCTGGCGTCGTCCTGCATGATGATTTGCGTTTCACGTCCGATTTGGCGGAAGCCGCCTCGGCGGGGCAGGATTTTCTCGTGAGCGTGATGCCGAGCCACGTCGTCCGGGCGGTATGGACGAAGCTGGCGTCTTCCGTTCACGAGGAAACGCTCATCACCAGCGCCACGAAGGGCGTGGAAGAGAAAACCTTGGGCTTGCCCACCCGGGTGATATCTGAATGCATCGGTGAGGCGGGCGGCGCTCGGCGCGCCCTCGCTTGTCTCTCGGGGCCGACGTTCGCCCGCGAGCTTGCGGAGAGAAAGCCCACGGCCATCACGGCGGCGTCCGATGATACAGGTGCTGCAAAGGCGGTCCAGGAGGCGCTCGCAGCACCCGGTTTCAGGATATACACGGGCGCCGATCCGGTCGGCGTCCAGCTCGGCGGGGCGCTCAAGAACGTCATCGCGCTCGCGGCGGGCATCGCGGACGGCATGGAACTTGGGCTTAACGCGCGGGCGGCGCTCATCGTGCGCGGGCTGGCGGAAACCGCGCGCCTGGGCACCGCGATGGGCGGCCGGGCGGAAACCTTCGCAGGCCTGGCCGGCATGGGCGATCTGGTGCTCACCTGCACGGGCGACTTGAGCCGGAACAGGACGGTGGGCGTGCGCCTGGGGGAGGGCGAGCCCCTGCAGAAGATCCTCGAATCCATGACGGCGGTGGCCGAGGGCGTATCCACAGCGCCTGCGGCTGTGGGACTGGCGGATAAGTACGGCGTGGAGATGCCCATATGCCGCGAGGTTCACGCCGTGTTGTTCGAGGGCAGGAGTCCCGAAGACGCCGTGCGCGACCTCATGTCGCGTCCGCTCAAGGCCGAACTCCCCTAGGCGGCCGCGCGCAATTGCGGGCAGTTGCGGGGAAATGCGCGGAAGGCGAAAAACTTTTTTTGGGCCTGAATCTCAGTGAGATACGCTCATATTTATAAGGTAAGTCTTTGAATTACAATTGTTTACCGGTAAAATAATTTTCAGAAATTTATCGAAAAACCCCGTGAATTTAGCGAATTTTATCGAAAATATGATTATTTTCATTTCTCCGCCGTCTTTGAATACGTGGGCGCAGTTCCTCTTTCCGCGATAATCGAACCAGAGCGAGGGGAGCAGGTTTACGCTTTTGTAGAGGGTGTCGAAATTCCCCGGAGAGGGGGAGTTCGAACGAGTCCGCCCGTGTTCTTCCGAAGATGGATGGGTCGTTCCGGCGAAGAACGTAGCTATCACCGTCTTCACTCTCGCCCAAATGCCCGATTCCATGAGAAAGCCTCCGTATCTTTCCATCCATTCCGGCCAATGTGGGCGTCATCGTTTCCCCGCGCCGCGCGCACGATAGCGGATTACGGGATTTCAGTGAGAACGGCAAATGCGGGGAAATGCGGGCTGAAGCCGGGGGAAGCAGAAGGGATTACGCTCTTGCAGGGGTGTCGGACTTTCCCGAGGAGGGGGAGTTCGAGAGTGTCCGCCCTATGGAGTAAGAGGGCGAGGATCCCGTAGGGGTGTCGAACTTCCCTGAGGAGGGGGAGTTCGAGCGAGCCGCCCGCGCTTCTTCGAGCTCGTCATCATGCAGGTGAGATTCCCGCCATTCCGTTTAGGTTGTCGTCATTCCGGCGCATGCCGGAATCCAGAACCGATGAGGTAGACGTTTTACGGCATTTCAATTCTCTTTGATGAAACCGGAATACAACCGGAAAACGAAAGGCGAAACCCTGGATTCCGGCATACGCCGGAATGACGGCGATGGTGAAATCTTAGCCAGAAGGGGTTTTTCAACAACCCCTCAAGGGAGGGGGAGTAATTCCGAATATGTCTCGATTTGGTTCGCAGGTTCCGTAGCGGACAGGCCCCCGTGCCTGTCCGGGGTCGCGACCTGTCCGGCGTTCGTTTCGATTCGTCGTTGCCCCCTCACACCTTAATCTCCAGCATGTCGCGGCCCAGGATGACTTCGCCGCCGAAATCCCGCCGGACGTCCTCTTCGATCGCGCGCATGAGGTGGTCGGGCTTTTCGCGGAAATGGGTGAGGACGAGTTTCTTCACACCTGCGCTCGCGGCGATCTTTCCCGCCTGGGCTGAGGAGGGAAAAAGATATCGTGTCAGGCGTTCGGTGTGCGCGTCGACGATCTCCGCATCGGCCAGATAACAGCAAAGCACGAGGGCGTCCGCCCCCCGCGCCAGGCGGTCCAGCCCCTCGCAGGGGATCGTGTCTCCGCTGATGGCGAGGGTCTTTCCCGCAGCCTCCAGGCGGTAGCCCAGCGTCACCCAGTCGAAATCGGGGATTCCCAGGCTCTGGCCGTGCTCGACGAACTCCGCATACACCTTCCAGCCCCTGTCCTCACAGACGAGACCTGCGCCGGTTTCTTCCACTTCCACCGGCTTCCATCCCCCCACGGCGGGCTCTCCCTCCGCCCGGAACCGGATGTCCTTCGCGTAGACCCTATCGATTAAGGCTCTGACGATCTCCGCCGTTCCCGCCGGCCCGTATACGCGCAACGCGCCCGGACGGCCCTGGAGCCAGGTGCTCAGGATCACGTCGCCCAGATCGCTGATGTGATCGAAATGATGATGCGTGATGAAGACGGGATTCAGCTTATCGAGCGGCGCGCTCGCGCGGACGAGCTGGGTCACAGCCCCGCGACCGCAGTCAAAGAGCAGCCACTCCTCGCCCACGTTGACCACGAGGGAAGAACCCTGGCGCGCCGGGTCCGGCCGGGGGCCGCCCGTGCCGAGCAGGGTGATCTTCATTCTTCCTCCTCCGGCGGGAAATGCGGGGCGCTCTTGCCGCGCATGAAAAACGGATAGAGAAGAAGGATCGCCGAGGCGATCCACGCGAGCAGGGCGAGCGGGTGCGCGATGAAGGTTTCAT
The DNA here is from genome assembly GCA_026706735.1 of Nitrospinota bacterium. Taxonomy (GTDB): domain Bacteria; phylum UBA8248; class UBA8248; order UBA8248; family UBA8248; genus Bin107. Next base: position 37,361 of record JAPOYD010000141.1, read on the forward strand.
AACTCCCCCGCGAGATGACAAGCGACTGGCGCACCTTTTCCTCAAAAAGCCTGCCCAGGACGAACGCGAGCACGAGCGGTGCGCCCGGATAGTTCAGCTTGCGCATCATGTAGCCCAGGAGCCCGAAGACGGCCATGAGCAGAACGTCCACCGGGTTGTTGCTCACGCTGTAGGCGCCGATCCCGCAGAACAGGAGGATCATGGGCCAGAGATAGCGGTAGGGCACGGTGAGCAGGCGCGCCCACATGCCCACCAGCGGTAGGTTGAGCAGCAGGAGCAAGGCGTTCCCGGTGTACATGCTCGTCACCACCCCCCAGAAGATGGCGGGGTGCTCGGTGATCAGCAGCGGCCCCGGCTGCACGCCGTGGGTGAGAAAGGCCGCCGTGAGAACGGCCACCGCCGCACTCGGGGCGATGCCCAGCGTGAGGAGGGGGATCATGCTGCCCGCGGTGGCGGAGTTGTTGGCCGCCTCCGGCCCCGCCACGCCCTCGATCACGCCCGTGCCGAACTTTTCAGGCTTCTTCGAGATGCGCCGCTCCAGGGAATAGGAGAGAAAAGGAGGCACGATGGTGCCCATGCCGGGCAGGATACCCATGAAGAACCCGACGACGCTCCCTCGCCCGATGGCCGGCGCGGAATCGCGCCAGTCCTGGCGCGTGGGCCAAAGCCCCTTGATGCGGCCCTTGAACACTTCCATCTTCTCTGATTTCTCCAGGTTGATCAGCACCTCCGAGATGCCGAACAGCCCGATCACCAAAGGAGCGAAGCCCACCCCGTCCATCAGGGTGAAGGTGCCGAAATCATAGCGCGGCGTGGATTCCACCGGATCGAGGCCGACGGTGGATAGAAGGAACCCGAGCAGGGCCGAAGCTGCTGCGCGCGGACGCGAGCCGCCGCTGAACTGGACCACCAGCAGGAAGCTCAGGCACAGGAGCGCGACGAGTTCGGGCGGGCCGATCTTCACCGCCATCTCGGCCAGGGCGGGCGCCATGAGCGTGATGCCCAGAACGCCCAGCGTTCCCGCGATGAACGAGCCCCAGGCGCAGATGGCGAGCGCGGGTCCTGCTCTCCCTTGCCGCGCCATCTGGTAGCCGTCCAGGGTGGTCACGACCGAAGACGCCTCGCCGGGCAGGTTAAGCAGAATCGACGTGGTGGAGCCGCCGTACATCGCCCCGTAAAACACCCCCGCCATGATGATGATGGCGGCCGTCGGCTCCATCTTGATGGTGATCGGGAGCAGGAGTGACATGGTGGCGACCGGGCCGAGTCCCGGCAGCACCCCGATGGCCGTCCCCACGAAAACGCCCATGAAGCAGGCGAGGAGGTTGTACGGCGCGAGGCTCACCGAGAAGCCGAAGTATAGGTTTGCGAAGAGATCGCCCATCAGAACCCCAGCAGCCCGCGGGGGAAGTGCACGTTCAACGCCTTGACGAAGAGGGCGAAGGCCGCCGCCGAGGCGACAGCCGAGATCAGGAGACCCCGCAGGAGGGACTGGCGGTCGATCACGAGCCAGCAGAACGCCATGAAGATGAAAGTCGCCGCCAGGAACCCGGACACTTCGAGCAGGAGGCCGAATAGCGCCGTTCCCGCCATGACGGAGAGAACCCGCCTGTACCCGGCGAGCGTGAATACGGCTTGGGCGGTCGCTTCATCCTCCGGGTTTGGGCGGGGGGAGCGCCAAATCAGATAGAGCGAAGTGGCCGCCAGGCCAAAGCAAATCCAGAAAGGGAAAAATCCCGGCTCGGGCCGGTTGACGCTCCCCAGCCCCAGCCGGTAGGCGAACCAGCCCATGAGCATCGAGACGGCGAGCAGCGCCGCGGGAGGGGCTATCCTGCGCATGAGCCCGCTCTATTTTTTCTTGATGCCGACGGCCTTCATGATCTCCTTGGAAGTCTCGTGGTCCTGCCGGGCGAGCTTCTTGGCGCCCGCCCCGTCCACGAATTCCACGCGGAAGCCCGCCTTGTTCAATTTCTTCACCACCGCCGGGTCATTGGCTGTCTTCTTGAGGGCCGCGGAGAGCTTGTCGAGAACGGCCTTGGGCGTTCCCTTCGGCGCCCACAGTCCGGCCCACAGCCCGATGCTCGCCCGTCCGAGTCCCTTTTCCTTCAAAGTCGGAATCTTGGGGAACTTGGGATCCCGCGCGTTGTCCGTGATGGCCAGGCCCACCAGCTTGCCCGCGCGGATGAGCGCCTGCATCGCGCCGAACCCGCCGGCGGAGAAGTCCACGTGGCCGCCCAGGGCGGCGTTGCGCGCAGGGCCTGAGCCCTTGTAGTGCACCGGCGTGGCCTTAAGGCCTTGCATGGCGAGAATGGCCGCCATGGTGAGGTACGGCGCGGTCGGCGCTCCGCTCGTGCCGTAGTTCAGCTTTCCGGGGTTTTTCTTGATGTAGGCGAGCAGGCCGTCGAGGTTCTTCCAGCGCATGTCGGGTTTGGAGACGATGCCCGTCGCGCCGAAGGCGTACGCGCCGATGTACTCGTAATCATCCAGCCCGAAGGACAGGGTGCGCAGCGCCGTTCCCACGGTGAGGGGCGCGGACATGGTGGAGAGGATGGTGTAGCCGTCCGGCTTGGCCTTCTTGACGTAGGTGTAGGCGATGGCGCCGCCTGCGCCGGGCTTGTTGACGAGTTGGATGGCGCCGCCGAAATTCTTCTGGAGCGCAGGATGGATGATGCGGATCGTGGTGTCTCCCGGTCCTCCCGGCGGGAAGGAGATGATGAACTGAACGGGGTAGCCGGGGTATTTTGCGGAATGCGCGCTCTTGACCGGCAGGCAAATCAGCGCAACGACGAACAGGAACAACAGCGAACGACGAGGCATGACGTTTTCCTCCATGCTGCAGGAAATGCGGGGAACAACGCCGCCCCCGGCATATCTCCTGACTCAGGGGTCGAAAAAAAACCTCTTCCATGCGGATTGTCTTTAGTTTCAGAGAGTATAGCAAAATGGCGCGCCCGGTGTCATCGGGCGAAATCTGCGCCTTGCGGGGATGTTGGAAAACCCCTCGTCGGGGGTGGGCATCCCGATCATCGAATTGTTTGCCGTAGGGACAGGCCTCCGTGCCTGTCCTGACGTGTTGGTCGCCATCATCCCGTAGCCGAACAGGCCATTGCCTGTTCGGGGTCGCGACCTGTCCCTACAGAACCATCGCGTTTTACTTAGCCCCTCGTCGGGGGTATTGCCTTTACCCCCCTGACAAGGGGGGACAGGGGGTTGCTTTCAAGCCGAGAAAAGGCAAACGGGGGGAGTGGTTCTCGCGTCCCCCTCGCCTCGATTCTCAGGCCCCGTAGGGATAGGTTGCGACCTGTCCGGCGTTCGTTTTTGCTCGTCATTCCGGCGAATGCCGGAATCCAGAACCGATGAGAGAACCCGTGGTTTGAGGAATCCCGCCACCTCAACCGGTTCGCCGCTTTCCCGCATATCTTCCATACCCGTCCGCTCTGGATTCCGGCATTCGCCGGAATGACGGTGAATTGACAGGATGGAGGAATCATCTAAAGGTACGAGGGAGCCTGCCTCTTCCTATCATCTCCGCCGGAATGACACTCCCCCCTATCCTCCCAGATACGCGCGTAGATTCTCCAGGCACTCGCTCCAGCCTCCCTGGTGCTCGTCGCGCATGTTCTCATCCGGGAATCCCTCATGCGTGAGGGTAACGGTGGTCTCATTGCCCTCTCCGGTGAAGTCGATGCTCACCAGGGTTTCGGGGTAATCCCAATCCCCCCGCTCCCAGCGGAAGGTGAAGACGAGCCGCTCGGGCGGGCGTATCTCGACGAACGCCCCGTTCAGATAGAAAGACTCACCCTCATTCGTCCGCATCTCGACGCGGTATCTCCCACCGACGCTTACATCCATCTCGGCGCTGGGGACGGTGTGTCCCTCCGTTCCCCACCAGCTCTTGAGTGCGTCAGCCTCCGTCCACGCGGCGAATACTCTCTCCCTGGGCGCCTGGAAGGTTCGTTTGATGAGCAGCGTCATTTTCGTTTCGATCATTTCGAAGTCTCCGTGTCTGTCGTTTCATCGAGGTAGCGGGCGAGGGCGTCGAAGCCCTCCTCCCAGAATCGCTGGTGAAAATCGAGCCATTCGGACGCCTCGCGCATCGCTTCGGCCTTTAAGCTCAGACGATGAACGCGGCCTCTTTTTTCTCTATGGATCAAGCCGGCGCGCTCCAATACGCGAAGATGCTTTGAAATCGCCGGCAGGGAAATATCGAAAGGCGCGGCCAGACGGGTGACGGTCGCCTCTCCCCGGGAGAGACGCGAGAGAATGGCCCGCCTCGTGGGGTCCGAGAGCGCGGAGAAAGTGGCGTCGAGACCTGCTGCGTTCATGGGTCGGCATACCCTCCTTGGTGGGGGGAATTCACTCCCAGCTAACGTGGTTGCGGGCTTCTCTCTTGAACAACATTGCTAACCAACGAGAGAGAAGAGAATCACTCCCCCCTTGAGGGGGAGTCGAAGAGGCCGAGCGGTTTGTGCGAAGGCCGATTCGGTGGGGGGTGAATCGCGTTTTATCGTCATGCCGAATAATACCCCCCACCGATTCGCTTGAGGGCTTACGCCCTTAGCTCATCGACTCCCCCTCAAGGGGGGAGTGAACTTCAAAAGCGTGCGCGCAACCCAAATCGCTTCCCGGGACTTTTTCAACAACCCCCTCCCGGTCGCCTTCGATCTAGAACGCCCAGCCGAACCCGGTGATGAATCCCCGGAGATAGCAGATCTGCCCGCAGTGCTGGTGATAGTCGCTGGCTACCCTTCCCAGGTATTCTCCCGTCTTGGCGGAGTTTCCCCCGATGTCGGTGGTTTCTTTTTCGAGGTCCTCCGCCGAAAGAGATTCCAGGGTGGCAACCGTGCGTTCGCGGACGGCGTTGGCGTAGCCGATGAGGTCTCCTTTCGTGAATTTCAAGCTCATCACCTGCTCGAGCGAGTCCCCGAAACCAATCTGTTTCGGCTCTGCGCCCAAGTCGAATTTCTCGTGCCATTTTTCAGATATCCAGACCTGCTCCTCTCCGGCGACGGCCGCCATGGCGCAATCCTCGACCCTCGTCTTGTGCCACATCAGCCAGCCGATGGGGTTGTCCTGGTCGCTGGGCCGCTTCATGAGGTCCTCGTCCGTGAGGCCTTTCAGGGCCCGTTTCACGAGGCCGTCGCTCATCTCGAAAGTGAAGGCGATCATTTGCGCTCCGTTCATGTGAAGCTCCCGTCGTTTGAGTAATGCGTGAAATGATTTGGTGATTCCATATAACTCCCGGCTTCTTGTTCCATGCTTGTCAGATGAGTTTCTCTTCTCGGTGGATGAAGCCGATGATCAGGCCGAACACGCCGAATTGAAGCGCGAGATAGAGCGTTTCCATTAAGACAAACGCAGACGCCCCCGGCACCTGCTGCTTGGCGACGAAGGCGAGCACGTGAGAAGTCCAGAAGAAGGCGCCCGTGATGAGGGCGAACCTGATCCCTCGCTGAAAACTGCTTCCCGCAGGCTTCAGCATCGGAAACAGGGCGCAGAGCAGAACCCCCTGAAGCACGATGGTGAGCAGACCGAGGAGAAAATCCGGCTCCCCCTCGAAGTAGCCGAACGATTCGTATCTCTCCTTGAAAAGGAGGACATGCCAGACCACGGCGAGAAAGAACGTGCAGATCGTATAGGCGGCGGTTCCCGAGATCAGCTTCTTTGCGCCCATCATCACGCCTCCATGTCTGGATGCAAGGGGGATGTCCCATCCTCGGTTGGAGTTGTGGAATGCAGCCTCCTCTCCGGGAAGCTTTCCGCCCGGATCGTTTGGCCAAAGATGTCGGAAACGATTTGTGCACGGTTCATGGGAAGCTCCCCTTATGAGTCGTCATAAAACGATTTAATGATTAACCATCTGGTTAACTATACGGCATTCTGAACTTTCGGTCAACACGCCCCCGGGATAGGATTTCCGATCGTCCGCCTTGTCGGGGAGCGGGTTATGGGCCATGCTTGCGTGGTGTTCGCCTCGCCGCCCGAGGACCGAGACGGGTGAGTTCATGAAATCGTTTCTCATGAGACCCCTGGCCTGGATGGTCGCCATCGCCCTGCTCCCCGCCTGCTGGGGGGCGGCGCTTTCTTTCGGCAAGAACCTCCCGGCCGCTTTTCTCACAGGCAGCGGTGGCTCATATATGCCTGCGGCAGAGGGCTGGGCGTTCATCGCCGGAGCCTGCGCATACGCCGTCTGGCATCGCCTTTCGCCCCCTGAGTTTCTCTACGCCTTCGTGCACGAGTTCACGCATATGGCCTTCGCCCTCCTCACGGGCAAGAAGGTGAGTTCCTTTGAAGTCAATCAGGGGAGCGGGAAGGTGGGCTTGAGCGGCACGAACCCAATCATCACGCTCGCGCCTTATTTTTTCCCGCTCCCGACGATAGTGGTGTTGATTCTGGGAGCGCTGCTCGACTGGACTTTCGGATACGAGGAGATTCGCTGGGCGGCGGCGTTTCTCGCCGGTCTCACGCTGAGCCTGCACGTGCTCATGACGCTCCGTGCGCTGGGCGCGTCGCAGCCCGACATCGCGCGCGGCGGGCGGATTTTCTCCTGGGCCTTCATCTTTTTCTTCGGCCTCGTTTTCATCGGCGGCGCTGCGCTCGTCTCGGCGGGCGGGTGGGGGGTGGCGGCTTCATACGGCGCCTCGATCTGGCGCGAAAGCCTGGATGCGTATGCGCTGCTCTTCGGCCTGGTGGAGCGAATCGCATGGAGCCTCGGCTCTTGAAGCGCATGGCGCTCGCATCGCGGTTCAGGTTTTGGTGGGCGGCGCTACCTCTCCTCGTGATGGCGGGCTGCGCCTATGAGGTATCGTTGGTCCAAGGCGTCGCCAGACCGGGGAAAATAAGATCTCTCGAGCGGGTCGCCGTCGCTCCTTTTCGCTACCCCAGCGACTGGACGGGACTTTTCCGGCACGTTTACGCGCAGGCGGGGCTCAAGGCGCCCGATGTAAGGAAAATCGAGATGGTAGAGGGCGCCTTTTTGATTCGCGACGCCATCACCGCCAAGGGGTATCTGGTTCATCGCTGGCCGAAGGAACTCGAAAAAATCAAGGCCGACGATTTGTGGAACGCGGAAGGCGGAATCGCGGAGGCTCATCTGGCGGCGCTCAGGCGTTCGGGCGCACAGGCGGTCATGATCGCCGGAGGCGGCCGCACCTGCGAAGACGTCGAGGTGTGCGTAGCGAGGGTGGAGATACGCCTTGTGGACTTGAATTCCCGGGAAACGCTGTGGCAATCGCAAGCCATGGCGACGACGGCGCTGTCCCAGGGGGATGAGATGAAAGCCGCCGTCTCCGAGGCGTTCGCCGCTTTTCCCGGAAAATCGCCCGCCTCGAACTGAAAGCGGAAATCTCGTAATGACGGATATCGGGTAGGGGCCGTTCGCGAACGGCCCTCCCGGAGAAACGGACGCTTCACGAAGTGCCCCTATGCCTCCTCGACCCGTAGATCATCGTGACGGCAAACCCTCCCGCATCGAGCCATTTCGACGCCCCCGTTTCCGCTGTTTGGACAACCCCCGTCATGACGATTTGTCGTTCTTGGCGGACATATCGTGACAAAATGACAATTTGACCGAACGTATATATTTTTATCTTATTGATAAATAACGCCTTTTTTATTTTCTCTTAAATGGCACGGCTCTTGCATGTTATATAAACAAGCTGATCGGGACGTTCATAGGCGGCACGCCCCGGTCAGTCGGCGAGAGGAGTCGCTGATTGGGTCGGCGCTCCTCCGCCACGCAATCATACATCTCGCAACTACCCCCTGCGAGAGCCTCCTCCCGGAGACGGGAGGAGGTTTTTTATTGGCCTGATTTCTCTCCGACGCGGTTTTCAAGCGCGCGGTGTTGGGTTATGGTGCGTCCCGTACGAAATCATGCGGCGTCCGTTCGATGAGACGCCGGGAATTCATCCATTCAGAGAGTGAGGAGTCAATAATGGCTACGGACAAGGTGCGTCTCGCCTCTATCGGGCTGGGCTGGTGGGGCGGCGTTCTGGTGGAGGCCCTGAACCGCAGCGGCGCCGGCGAGGTGGTGACGGGTTTCGCGCGCAGCGAAGACGCCCGCAAGGCGTTTTCGGAGAAACACGGTTGCCGGACGGCAGGCAGCCTGGACGATTTATTGAATGATCCCGAGGTGGAAGGCGTCATCGTCGCGACGCCCCATTCCACGCACCTGGACATGATCGCCCAGGCCGCATCGGCCGGAAAGCACGTGTTCGTCGAGAAGCCGCTCACGCTGACGGTCGATGAGGCCAAAAAGGCGGTCGAGGCGGCCTCTGCCGCGAACGTCACCTTACAAGTCGGCCACCACCGCCGTCGCCAGGGCGCGAATCGCAGGATGCGCGAGATGATCGAGGGTGGCGAGTTGGGCGTGGTGCATCAGGTGGAAGCCAACCTCTCGCTTCCCATGGGTTTCGAAGCAAGGGATGGCTGGCGCAACGATCCCGCTGAATGCCCGGCGGGTTCGATGACGGGCCTGGGCGTCCACATGATCGACAACCTCCAGCACCTGGCCGGTCCCGCGAAGAAAGTGGCCGCGTTCAGCAAGAAACTGCTCGGCAAGACGAACCTCGACGATGCGACGAGCATCATCATCGAATACGAGAGCGGCCCGCTCGGGCATATCGGAAGCTCTTTCGTGGTTCCCAAGATCTGCGACACCGCGGCCTTCGGCACGAAGATGCGGGCCTACAGCGAAGAGGAGGGCGGGAAGCTCTACGTGGCCAAGGTGGGCGAGGATGCCCGCTCCGAGGTCGAGGTCGCGGGCGGAGACGCCCTCGCGGATGAGATGGATGAATTCTGCAAGTGCATCCGGGGCGAGGCGACGCCCGAAACCGGCGGGCCCGAGGGGCTCGAGGTCGTCGCCGTGCTCGAGGCGGTCGTCCAGAGCGCGACGACGGGTCAGGTGGTGGACGTGGCGGCCCTTCGCGGATAGCTTTTGGCGTAATTTTGGAGGAAACGATGGCTCAGATGACGCACGTCGGCGCGTCGCCGACGAAAGAAGACGCCCTGGCGAAAGCGGTCGGCGATACGGTCTTCGGCGATGATTTCCACATGCCGGGCGAGATTTACGGGAAAGCCGTCCGCGCCTCGATGACGCCGGCGAGGATCAAGGAGATTGACGCAGCGGAAGCGCTCGCCCTTCCGGGCGTGCACTGCGTTTTGACGGCGAAGGACATTCCCGGCTTGAACGCGGGCCGCTACCCCGATTACCCGGTGCTGGCCGAAGACGTCGTGGTCGACATCGGAGATGCGGTCGCGCTCGTGGCCGCCGACACGCGGGATCTGGCCGAAGAAGCGGCCTCGCTCGTGCGCGTCGTCTACGAGCCGCTGCCGGGCGCCTACGATTTCGCCGGCCTCGAGGAGGGCGAGGTGGTCTGCGACTGGAAGACGGACAAGGGCGACGTGGCGGCGGGCTTCGCCGAGGCGGACGTGATCGTGGAGAACACCTATTTTTCCGCCTGTCTGGATCACGCCTTCATCGAGCCCGAAGGCGGCGTGGCCTGGGTGGACGAGCGCGGGGTGGTGAACATCCGCGTGCCCACCCAGATGATCGAGAATTACCAGAACGTGGCGCGCACGCTGGATCTTCCGCTCAGCCGCGTGCGCTACGACTGCCCGATGCTGGGCGGCGCCTTCGGCGGGAAGGAGCACCCGCTGCTCGGCGCGTTCATGGCGCTCTTGTCAATCGAGACGGGGCGGCCCGTGCGCATGGCCTACTCGCGCGAGGAGACCATGAACACCGGCAGCAAGAAGCACCCCTTCCTCATGAAGTACAGGACGGGCGCCACGAAGGACGGAAAGCTCACCGCCATAGAAGTCGACATCATCGGCGATGCGGGTGGCTACACAGCCAACAGCAAGGGCCTGCTCCTGGGCGCGCTCGTGGTGAGCGGCGGGCCCTATGAGATCCCCAACGCCCGGGGCCGCGCGCGCGCGGTCAGGACGAACAACCCCTTCACCGAGGCGATGCGCGGCGTGGGCGCGAACCAGGTGTGCTTCGCCTATGAGGCGCAGATGGACGAGCTCGCGGCGCGGCTGGGGATGGACCCGCTGGAATTCCGTGAGCAAAACTTCATCGACAGGGGCGAAACCCTCATGCAGAACCAGCCGGTGCCCTCGCGCGTGATGCTGCCCGAGCTGGTCGAGGAGACGAAAAAACTCATCGGCCGCTCGGCGGGCCGCGTACCCGAGAAGGACCACGGCCCCTGGCGCGTGGGGGTCGGGTACGTCGCGAACATCGGCGGATACGGGAGGCCGAGGAACGAGGGCGAGGTCTACGTGTCCATCGACGAAGACGGCAGCGTGAGCGTGCGCACGGGCGCTTCGGACGTGGGCGCGGGCCAGACCCAGACGAACCGCCAGATCGCCGCCGAAGCCTTAGGGATAGCCCTGGAGGACGTGACGGTCACGATGTCGGATTCCCACGTCACCCCCCTGGTGGGGGTCACTGCAGGCTCACGCCAGACGATGATCTCGGGCGGCGCGTGCTACCGCGCATCGGCGGAGCTGAAAGACAGAATCCTGAAGGGCGCTGCGGAACTTCTCGAAGCGAACCCGGAGGATCTGGATATCCGCGAGGGGCGCGTTTACGTGAAAGCTGCCGAGGAGCGCGGCGTCTCCTTCGGGGAAGCCGTGGCCCAGTGCAAGAAGATGGGGGTCGACCTCCACACGGTGGGCAAGACGAAGCTCGGCGTCCACGAGTACGAGGGCAACGAGCAATACGGCGACGCCGGCGGCTGGATGGATTACGTGTTCGGCATCCACGCGGCCGAAGTCGAGGTGAACGTCGATACGGGCGAGCTTCGCGTGCTCAACTACTGGTCGGGCCACGACGTGGGCCAGTCCATCAATCTTCAGCACGTGGAAGGCCAGTTCGAGGGCGGCACGATGATGGGCGTCGGCCACGCCCTGACCGAAGAGGTCCTCACGCAAAAGGGCGCGCTCCTGAACAACGAGTTCCACGGCTACCTCATCCCCACCTCGGTGGATACGCCCGAGTGGGACAACGTGATCCTCGAATCCGGCGAAGGCCTGGGCCCCTACGGGGCGAAAGGCATCGGCGAGCCGCCCTGCACGGCGGGCGCCGCGGCGGTGGCCTGCGCTGCGGGTCAGGCGATAGGCGCGCGCATCACGCGCATCCCCATCACGCCGGACCACGTCATGGAGGTGCTGGGACGGCTCAAGACGAACGGAAGCCGGAGCTAGACGAATATATCGAGTAGAGATTTGGCACGCTTGAAACGCCCCGCGCTCCTGCGGGGCGTTTTCGCATGTTGAGCGCGTGGGCCTTCGCCCGGTTACCGTTTTGCCGTCATTCCGGCGAATGCCGGAATCCAGGGAATTTATCTTTTTGCTTTTCGTCGTTATTCCCTCTCGATTCCAATGCGGAATGAAATACCGGAATGTATCCACCCTCATCGGCTCTGGATTCCGGCTTTCGCCGGAATGACGATCAAAAACCATCATCCTGCATTCACGGCGCAGCCCGGAATGTCCATGAATGGAACTCGGCACCGTCGTAATTCCAGATAGGCTGAAATGAAGGAATACGCGGCACGGCTGCCGGATAAACATGAACCGCAACGCTGCGTGTCTGGCGATACATAGGAGATTGCGCCGTCTGGACGTGAGCGATCAGGGAGGAATACACCATGCACACCAAACTGTCGAACGAGGGTCCGGTCCGCCGGGCACGGGTTGCATCGAGAATGTTCCGTACGTATTGCATTGCCGTTCTGCTCGCCTGCGCCGTCGCAATCGGGTGGCCGCAGGCGTCCGCTGCTGCGGCGGAGAATGGCTACCGCCTGAGCGGCCCCTACACGCAGAACAATCTCGCCATCTATCTGATCCACCGCGAAGGCCGAACAGGCGGCCCCGTACCCGTCACCCTGGGCGAGGCGATGAGGCAGGGCCTCGTCAAGGTCGTCGAAACCGGCAACGTCAGCCGGCTCATGGTCCGCAACCTGGGCTATCGTGAGGTCTTCATCCAGGCGGGCGACATCGTCAAGGGCGGCAAGCAGGACCGCGTCCTGCTCACCAGCCTGATCGTCCCCCCGCGCTCGGGCTTCATCCCCATCGGCGCCTTTTGCGTCGAGGCGGGAAGATGGGCCAGTCGCGGCCGGGAGAGGGTGGGGGAGTTTTCGACCTCCGCATACCGCATGCCCTCGAAGGCCGGCAAGATCGCGATCATGAAAAGCATGGGGCGTGAGACCGCTCCCGAAGCCGGTCGAATCGGGAGCTTGGAGGAGAGATGGCCCGGGTTGAGAATCAGGCCCGGGGCGCGGCGGCGGCCGGGCGGTCCATACCTTCAGGGCGAGGTGTGGCGCTCGGTCGCGATGATGCAGGACGCTTTGGGCCGGGCCGTGCGGGCGCAAGTCGCCGACCGGCGCTCGCGCACGAGCCTCCAGCTGTCGCTCGAGAACGAGCGCCTCGCCTCGGCCCTGGCGGGCTATGAAAACGCCTTGGGCGGGCTGCTTGAAAAACATCCACAGGCAGTGGGCTATGTCTTCGCGGTGAACGGCGAGATCAACAGCGGCGATGAGTTCGGAAGCGCCGGCCTGTTCCGGAAAGTGTGGCTGCGGCAGTTGAAGGCGGCGGCGACGGAAGCCATCGCCGAAAAAGGCGCACCGAAGCCCGGGCAGCCCACACTCGCCGAGGTCACCGCGTTTATCGATTCCGCGCGCGCCGCGAAGCCCGCTTCGAGAGCGCTGCCGGGCGGCATGAGCCTGGAGACGCGCAAGGCGAGCGGGTCGTTCTACATGGAAGTCCGGCGCGGGAACGACCACTGGGTGCACCGGAACTTCGTCGCCCAATAGCCCGGAGCATATCGTCCGATTAGGCAGGTGACGCGCCGCGAACCTTTTTACAAGAAGCGCCCCGCAGTCGGCGGGCGCTTTTGCGTCGATGTTTGGGAGGGGACCTCGACCTTCGAGATTTTTCGTAGGGACAGGTCGCGACCTGTCCCTACAATCGAAAGGCGTTTTTCCACCTCCTCTTTTGGGTTCGATTAAAAAGCCGTCATTCCGGCTCGATTAAAGACAGAATGAAATACCGAAATGTGCCCACCCTTATCGGCTCTGGATTCCGGCATGCGCCGGAATGACGTGCGAAGACCACGAAGGACTGTCATCAACCGGCGAAAAAAGAGAATCACCGCCCTCGGAAGGGGTATTACCCTATCGGAGAGGGAGGGTATCTTCAGGCTGGATCAGCAAGACCCGTCGCATCGCATCTTGTTCCTTATCCGTGTAGGATGCTTCCTACGCCCGCCCATTCGTAGAGACATGCGCCATGCTCTCGACTCTGGACTGGTCGCTCATCCTCGCCTATGTCGCGTTCGCCTTGATCGTCGGCGTACTCACTTCGCGCTCGGCGTCGAGGAGCCTGGCATCGTACTTCGTGGCCGGGCGCAGCCTGCCCTGGTGGTGGATAGGCACCTCCATGGTGGCGACCACGTTCGCCTCGGACACCCCCCTCGTCGTGGCCGGCATCGTCGCCAAGCGCGGCGTCTCGGGACACTGGCTCCGGTGGGCGGGGGCCATCGGCGACCGTGGGTCATCGGCAACGTGGGCGTCGCGGTATTCTTCGCTCCCCTGTGGCGGCGCGCGGGCGTGGTGACCGACGCCGAGCTCATCGAGTTGCGCTACGGCAGCGGCCCCGGCGCTTTCTTAAGGGGCTTCAAGGCCGTCTATTCCTCCCTCATCGTGAACCTCATCGTTCTGGGCTGGGTGTTCCGCGCCATGGCGAAGATAGCCGAGCCCTTCCTCAGGTGGGAGGAGATTCTGCCCCCGAACCTGTGGACGGCCGTCGAGGCGCACTGGCCCGCCGTTCTCACGATGGGAAGCGTGAACGAGAGCGTAACGGTCGCCTTGCTCGTCTTGATGATCGCTCTTTACGCGAGCGCGGGCGGAATCCGGGGCGTCATGCTCACCGATCTGTTCCAGTTCGTCATCGCGATGGCCGGCAGTTGCCTGTTCGCCTGGTACGCCGTCGAAGCCGTGGGCGGTCTTTCGGGCCTGAGCGCCAAGCTAGGCGAGATTTATGGCGCGGAGGGCGCTGCAAACATACTCTCCTTCCTCCCGCCCGAAGGCGTGGGATGGGCGGGGGCGCAGGTGATCCTCATCTACCTGTTCGTGGTCTGGTGGGCGCACAACAACGCCGACGGCGGGGGCTACATCGGCCAGAGGCTGTGCTCGGCGCGCACGCCGAGGGACGCCCAGGCGGGCGCTTTCCTGTTCACGGTCGGGAACTACGTCCTGAGGCCCTGGCCGTGGATACTCATCGGCCTCGTGAGCCTGATTCTGGTTCCCAAGGGCATGGACGCCCTGCCCGGCACGATGGAGGCCAAGATTCTCGCCGATCGCGAAGCGGCCTATCCACTCCTCATGGAGAAGCTTCTGCCCGCCGGGGTTCTGGGCCTGGTGATGGTGGGCCTTCTGGGCGCGTTCATGAGCACGGTGGACACGCACCTGAACTGGGGGATGAGCTATCTGGTGAACGATGTGTATGCGCGCTTCATCAGAAAAGGAGCGGGCGCGCGGGAGGTCGTCTTCGTCAGCCGCCTGGGCGTCGTGATCATGGCGCTCGGCGCATTCGCCGTGGCGGGGCAAATCAAAAGCATCGAGGTCGCGTGGAAGTTCCACATCTCGCTAGGGGCGGGCCTGGGCCTTCCGGTGATCCTGCGCTGGCTGTGGTGGCGCGCGAACGCCTGGACGGAGATATCAGGGATGCTGGCCGCCGGCGCCACCGCCCTCTATCTCCACTGGGAGGGGAAGCCGCCCGCCTTTCCCGTATTGCTGGCCGCGGAGGTGGGTGTCGGCTTCGTGGCGATGCTGATCGTTACCTTCATCACGAGGCCCGCGCGTGCGGAGGTATTGCGAAATTTCTGGACGAAAGTGCGCCCGCCGGGCGTATGGGGGCGGGTGCGCGGGGAGGACAGGCGCGCAGCCCCCGTATTCGCCCTCGCCGGCCTTTGGCTGGCTTTAAGCGTCTTCGTTTTCGCCTTGATGTTCCTGGTCGGCGCACTGCTCGTCGGCACCTGGACGCAGGCGGGCGGGCTCGCGCTCCTGGCCGGGTTCGCCCTGTGCATGGCGTGGTGGATCGACAGGCGCTATCGGTACGGAATCCTGTTCGTGTAGGGGGCCTCGCGAATCGGAACGAGGCGCGCAGGGGCGGTTCGCGAACCGCCCCTACACTACCGAGAAATGAAAGCGTAAAAATAGTAGGGACAGGCCCCCGTGCCTGTCCGAGGTCGCGACCTGTCCCTACAGGTTGTCCTTCTTTATGATGTTTACGACAAGGACAGGCACGGGGGCCAATGGGGCAGCCCCGAGGAGGGGCTGCCACTATGGGATTGTAAACAGCTTGTCATACTCCATGAACAAGCATCACCGAATTCACGTTTGAACGCATCACCGGGATATGGGATAAAATGGTTGTGTGATGCCGCCTATGCGTCAAGGTCATCGGCAAGTGGGGGAAGTTGTCACGACCGCAATGTCACCGGGAGGGTTGGCCGAAATGTCGTCCGTCCGATTCCGGTGATCCCCGAACAGATAGCCCGCGACATCTTTCGGGCGGCGGAAGAGAAAATCCCTGCTTCGGAATGAGGGGATGAAGCAATGGAAGGCAACATCTGGATAGGGTTCATCGTGGTCGTCATCACGATCGTCGGCTCCCACACATGGCTTCACAGGGACATCGCCGAACTCCGGGAGCGCATGGCGAAACTGGAAGGAACCTTCGAGGGTTTCATGACCTCGCAGCGCAAGTCTGCAGACTAGCCGGTTCATTCCGCTGTAACCGCCGTCTTCTTTCAAAATCTTCGAGAAATACCCTGTCTTGAGGGGGTGTCCGCGCTTCCCTACGAGGAAATGAAAGCGCAAAAAATGGTAGGGACAGGTCGCGACCTGTCCCTACGGGTGAACGGTTCTCGGTTGAATCCTCTACTCGTCCGCCTCCTCGAACTCGGCCGAGTATTCAACTTCGATGCCGCGCTGCACGCTCTGGCTGGCCGGGCAGCCCTTCTCGTGCACGGCGAGGGCGCGCTCGGCGTCTTCGCGCTTTCCCCTGGGGATGCGGCACTTGTAGTGGACCTTGATCTTGGTGACCAGGGCCATGCCGTCCACGTTCTCGATGATGCCTTCGACTTCCGCCACCAGGTTGTCGGGGCTGCTCTTTATCCCGCGCGCATCCAGCGCGCCTCCCATGTTGCCCGTCAGTCAGCCGGCGACGGCGGCGGCGAGGTGATCCAGCGTGGCCGGACGCTCCTCCTCGGGTTCGGCCTTGTAGAAGTTCTTGATGCCCCCGTGGATGCCGTAGGGGATCGGCTCCTCGGGGAAGGCGTCGAGATAGCCCGTCTTCATTCCCCTGCCGGGTTCCTTGACGATGCGGGCCTTGGTGACGTGAATGACTTCGCCCATGTTGTGCTCCTTTCCATGATAAGGTCTCGGAAAATTCCCTGAATAATGTACGCAGCCAAAGAGTAGCACCCTGCTGGAGCGAGGGGAACTCTCTCCAGTCCCTACGTGATGACGAAGATGGTACCCGCAACGGTCAGGAGCGCGCCCAGGACGAGCCGGGGCGTGATGTTTTCCATTTCGCGAAGGAAGAGCCAGCCCAGCACCAGCACGATGAGCGGCTGGGCGGAGACGAGAGCCGTCACGCGCACGGCCAGCGTGTGGACGAACGCGAAGTTATAGAGCGGCACGGCGATCGAATGGCAGACGGCCGCGGCGAAAATCCACCTCCACGCCGAAGCGGGGATGGGGCCGCGCGATTCCTCGCCCCTGTCGAGCGCCATGAGAAGCATAACAGTGGCGGAACCGACCCAGAGCGCTATCGCGGCGGTGGCGAGCGGGTGGAGGTTCAAGGACGCTTTTTTGAAGAAGATCGCGGCCACGCCCCAAAGAAGCGAGGTGACGCCCGCGGAAATCCAGCCGAAGAGCTTCCACCTCGCGCCGTAGGCTTCGGCTTCGGGCTCCCGGGATGGTTCGGCCTGAACGATGAGCGTGATGCCGATGAGGAGAATCGCGAGGCCGGTGAAGATGGAGAGCGTCGGCGTCTCTCCCAGCATGAACGACGCCCCGATCGCCGTGACGACGGGATAGGTAAGCGCGATGGGGATGGAGCGGTTCGGCCCGATGCGGTGGATGGCGCGGTAATAGAAAGAGCGCGATATGCCGATATGGAAAAAGCCCGCTAGGAAGGCGAACGCCAGCGTGGTTGCGGTTGCGCTCAGAAAATCCTCGGCGGAGATGAAGAAGAAGGCGATGAGTGTCACTATAGCGGCGTTTACGGTCGTGACGGCGGCGGTGACCTTGAGGACGGGCGCGTTCATGAGCGCGCGCTTGATGAAATAGACGAATACCGCCCATGCGGCCGATGCTATCGAGCCCAGCAATACGCCGTAGGCGTTCGATTCCAGGTTCATCTCAGAAGAAGCGCGCGGGCGGATGCGCCCCGCGTCGGGACCTTCGGAAGATGGTCAATGAGGTTACTTGTCGGAATTGATGCAGAGCACCGCGCGCCAGTAGTCGAAGATGTTCACGCGCTCTTGACGTTCAAGGGTCAGGTTGTTCGTTTCGAGCAGGGGCTCGAGGTCCAGGGTGGTCTCCCATCCGAATTTCTTGCAGACCCCGTTGATGAGTTCTTCGAACTTGGCCAGCAGAAGTTTCTGGCTCTTGAAATGATTGATGAAGACGACGCGTCCGCCCGGCTTGCATACGCGGCAGATCTCCGAAACGACCTTGTGCGGGTCGGGGGCCGCGCTCACGACGTAGCAGGCGGTGACGCAGTCGAAGGTATTGTCCTCATACGCCATGTTCTGCGCGTCCATCACGGCGAGTTCGACGTTGTTGAGGCCCATCTTCTCGATTTTCTCTTTCGCCTTCTCGAGCATTTTAGAAGAGATATCGATGGCGATGATCTCCGAAGTCGGCGGGTAGAGTGGCAGGGAGAGGCCTGTGCCCACGCCCACTTCGAGAAGCTTCTCGCCCGGCTTCAGGTCGAGCAGGTCGACGCCGACATTTCTGCCTTCACTGAACACGTGCTTGAAGACCAGGTCGTAGAATTTCCCCCATCGATCGTATATCTTGATGACGGCGTCCGGCGATTCCACTTTGCATCCCTCAGGCAAGTTCCCGCGCTCGCAATTACACGGGAATCAGGTGGGCGATGGCCGCACCATGCGCGGCTGTATCAGGCGTATTCCCCGGATCGGAGGAACCTTCTTCCTTCCAACTTCGGAAGATATGCCATATTGTAAGGAAAATTAAAATCTTTTTCCACATCAATCGGCAATGATGAATACGGGAGAACATGATCATGACGTGGGAGACAATCGATTTCGATCTCGAGGAAGAGGGCGGCTTGGCCCTCGTTCGGCTCAATCGCCCCGGGGCGCTCAACGCGCTCGACCGCCAGATGGCGAAAGACCTCTACGAGGTTTGCGAAAGATGCAATGAGCCCGACGTCCGCGCGATGGTCCTGAGCGGGGCGGGGCGCGCTTTCTCCGCCGGCGGGGACTTGAAGGAGATCGAGGCGCGCATCCGGGCGGGCGATCGGATGGAGGAGTTCCTCTGGCCGGACTACCAGAAATCGCTGGCGAAGCTCCACGAGGTCCGCTGCCCGACGATAGCGGCCGTCCACGGTTTCGCCGTGGGCGCAGGGTGTGATATCGCATTGGCCTGCGACATCCGCCTCGCGGGCGCAGGCGCTTCTTTCGGGCAGGTCTACTCCAGGATCGGACTCGTCCCCGATTGCGGGGGAACGTTTTTCCTGCCCCGCGTCGTGGGCAGCGCGAAAGCCCTGGAGTTGATTTTGACGGGCGACGTCATCGACGCGGAGGCGGCGCTCGCCATCGGTCTCGTCCGCTCGGTTCATCCCGATGACGCGCTCATCGAAGAAGCGACTGCCCTGGGACGAAAGCTCGCCGGCGGCCCCTCGATTGCGCTTCGGGCGGCGAAGAAGCTGATTCGCGCCTCAGGCGGCCTGGACGTGGCGGCGGCGCTTCGCGCGGAAGCGGGCGCGCAGGCCGAGACGGTCGCCAGTTCGGATTTTCGGGAGGGGATCAGCGCCTTTCTGGAGAAGCGAAAACCCAAATTCCAGGGCAAGTGAACGAGCTCCGGCGATTCGGAGCCTCCGCCATATAAAGGACGCTTCTTGGGCATGGAAGCATATTTCGCGAGTTTTCCCGTCTGGATGAATTTCATTTTCTTCGCTGCGGGGCTCCTCATCATCACGAAAGGCGCCGACTGGTTCACCGACGGCGCGGTCGGAATCGCCGAAACCACGGGGGTTCCCAAAGTTGTCGTCGGCGCCACGCTGGTGAGCCTGGCGACGACGGCGCCCGAGTTCAGCGTTTCCGTCATTGCGGCCTGGCTGGACCATCCGGCCACGTCCGTGGGCAATGCGGTCGGCTCTACCATCTGCAACATCGGGCTCATTCTGGCGGTGGCGTTCCTGCTCGAGCCTGTATCCCTTTCCAGGGAAGACGTTATGCGCAAAGGCCTGTTCATGATGGCGATGGGCTTGTTGCTTGTTCTTCTGGGCTGGGATGGGCGAATCACCAGGATCGAAGGTCTGGTTTTGTTCGCCCTGGTGCCCGTTTTTCTCTGGTTCGGCATGAAGCGGGGAACGTGGTCGGATTTCGATTTCGGGGCTACGATGACCGACCGGGAAATACACCATGTCGGGCTGCGGTTCATCGCCGGTTCGATCCTGGTTGTTTTCGGCAGCGTGCTGCTCGTGCAGAGCGCGGTGCATCTGGCCCGAGCCATGGGCGTTCCCGAACTGGTCATCGCTCTTACGCTGGTGGCTATCGGCACGTCACTTCCTGAATTGATCACGGCGGTTTCCGCATCCTGGCAGGGTCATGGAGACATGGCCGTCGGTAACGTGCTGGGCGCGAACGTCCTGAACATCACGTGGGTTCTCGGCGGGGCGTCGCTCATTGCGCCCCTCGGGATCGAGCGGCAGTCGTTCGTTCTGGATTTCCCGTTCATGCTCTTGCTCATGGTGATGTTTTTGCTTCTCGCCTTATGGAAGCGTGGTATGGGACGCAGGGCGGGACTTATGTTTCTTACGGGATACGTGTGCTATCTGGCTTTGATGTTCATCTACTTTGTTTGAGGACGTCCGGCCGTGAGAAAATAATTTTCGCTCCGCGCCGTTTGCCGGTATATTAAGGGTCGATTTTCTGGATTGTTTTCGAGGTTCACAGGTAAGGGGAAAGAGGTGAACATGAAAAAAATGGGTGCGCTGATCGCGGTGATTTTGTTGTTCGGTGCTCTTGAGGCTGGAGGGGCGAGCAAGAAAACCGATCCCTCCATGAAAGATATGGGCCAGGTCGTCATCGAGGTGAACGAGAAGAAAATCACTTTGGAGGAAATCGAGCAGAGGTTGAAACAATTTGCTCCCGCCGTCCGAATCCGCATCCGCAAGAACAAGGGGCGGTTCCTCGAAGGTCTGGTTCAGGGGGAACTCCTGTATCAGGAAGCGATTCGCCAAAAAATCGGCGAGTCTCCCGATATCCGCAAAAGGATAGCGCGGTTGAAGCGAAGGCTCGTCATTGAGGAGTTTCTGAAACAGGATGCGGAGGCGGTGGGCGCGTCAGAACAGCAGTTGCGCGATTTCTTTCTCGCCAACAAAGAGCGGTTCCGCCGGAGGGAGGCGGTCACCCTCGCCCACATCGTGCTCAAAACCGAACAGGAGGCGTGGGACGCCGTCGCCGAACTCAGAAAAGGGACGCCTTTCGCGCAGGTGGCGAGAGAGCGCTCCATATTCGAGGGCACGCGCGATTCGGGCGGCATGATGGGCACGGCCGAGCGGGGCGCGCTGGATAAGGCGCTCGAAGACGTGGCGTTCAAGTTGCCCATCGGCCAGCCGAGCAATCCGATTCGAACCTCCGTGGGCTGGCAGGTGATACGGGTGCTCGAGCGCGTGGGGGCTGCGGATGCGAAATTTGATGACGTCAAGGACGACGTAAAGCTCGTTTATTCGGAACTCAAGAGAAGAGAGAGGTACGAGGCGCTGCTCAGGCGCTTGCGCGAGGGAGCGAAAGTCAAGGTTCATGCGGAGCGGTTCAAGTAGGATTGCGCGCGGCCGGCGTCGCGCGCTATCCACATTTTTTCCACAGTTTCTCCCCTGAATATCCCCAGGAGTTCCACGGCCTGTCCACAAGAAATTGTGGTTTAGTGCAAAAAAAGCATTGACCCGGCACTATATGTTGTGTTTATATGATTCTTCTCGAAACATGGTTTTCAAGCGAGTCCCAAGCGCTTCTCTCGTGTTTCGACTCAAGCGAAGCGCTTGTCGGATCGCCCCCGTTTCGGGCGGACAGGGGCGGTCGTCTGGGGGTGGGGGGAGTTGGTCTCCTCTCGCCCCCAGATACTATGTGCCCGGGAATTTCACCCCCGGAAAATCGCGCATCGATCGTTTTCGGGTTTTCAGTTTCGGATGGAATCCGGGGTTTCACCATGCGCCCGGGCGGGCGGAGTACACGGGATGTCGATCAAATCGGACAAGTGGATATCGAAAATGGCGCGCGAGCACGGGATGATCGAGCCTTTCGAGGACAGGCAGGTGCGCGAGGGCGCCATCTCCTACGGCGTCTCCTCCTATGGATACGATATCCGCATCGCCGATGAGTTCATGATCTTCACGAACGTGAACTCGACCATCGTGGATCCCAAGAATTTCGACGAGCGCTCGCTCGTCCACGTCAAGGACGACACCTGCATCATCCCGCCCAATTCCTTCGCTCTCGCCAAGACGGTGGAGTATTTCCGCATCCCCAGAAGCGTGCTCACCGTCTGCGTCGGCAAGAGCACCTACGCGCGCTGCGGCATCATCGTCAACGTCACGCCCTTTGAACCCGAGTGGGAGGGCTTCGTCACCCTCGAGGTGTCGAACACCACGCCCCTGCCCGCCAAGATATACGCGAACGAGGGCATCGCGCAGGTGCTGTTCTTCGAGAGCGACGAGGAGTGCGAGACCTCCTACGCCGACAAGAAGGGCAAATACCAGAAACAAAAGGGCCTCACGCTGGCGAAGCTGTAGGCCACGTTGCTTTCGTAGAGACAAGGCCCCGTGCCTGTCCGAGGTCGCGACCTGTCCCTGCTCCACCTCCAAAACCCCTTGTTTTTCTTTTCCCTTTGATGTTTCGCACTCCTGATGTATGATGATCCCATGTAATTTGTCCCAATAAGTGGAACCGTCCGCTCCACTGAGTCAGTCGGGAGGCGTTATCGGTGCCCCAGGAACTCTCTCACATCGACGAGCAGGGCCGCGCCCGCATGGTGGACGTCGGGGGGAAGGAGGTCACCCGCCGCGAGGCCGTGGCGCGCGGTCGCCTCGAGATGGCGCCCGAAACCCTGAGCCTTATTCTCGCGGGAGGTCTGCCCAAGGGTGACGTGCTGGGCACGGCGCGCATCGCAGGCGTCATGGCGGCCAAGCAGTGCGCGAGCCTCATCCCGATGTGTCATCCGCTGCGCCTGTCGAGCGTGGAAATAGACTTCTCGGCGGATGAGCCGCTCGGCCTGCTGCACATCTCGGCGTGCGTTCGCGCGCAGGATAGAACGGGTGTGGAGATGGAGGCTTTGACCGCAGTGAGCGTGGCCGGCCTGACCGTCTACGATATGTGCAAGGCGGTGGACAAGGGGATGGTGCTCTCTGGAGTTCGGCTGGTGAGAAAAACGGGCGGAAAGAGTGGGGATTTCATTCTGGACGGGGAGTAATAATTCTTGGTGTCTTCATTTTCGAGGACGATGCGCCTGACCCGCTTCCGCCCTTTGCCCGACGCTGGAGATAAGATGCCCTGAAACGGGCATTTTACCTCTGGAGGCGATACGGGTTCCGACTGAAATCATGACGAAACATGGTTGTTTCAATATGCGATTGATATTTTAGCCGTTTATTTTGATGAAATATCGTGGGAGAAACTTATATGAGCGAACCCATCAAAAAGATGCCGGTACAGACGATGCCGGTGGAGAAAAAGGAGGGACCGAGCCGCCTGGGCCTGATTCTGGGCGCGCTCTTCATCATTCTTTGCGGCGTACTGGGCGCGGCGCTCGCCGAGGCCTTGCTCGCGCCGAACCGAATGGCCGGCCTGGCCGGAGGTGCTCTGGCGGGCGTACTGTTGCTGGTGCTCGCGAGAGAACTCGGTAAGCTGAAAATCGGCACCCTGGGCGGCGGGGCCGCCGGCCTGCTCTTCGGCCTTCTGGCCTCCTTGCTGCTTTGCGCTCTCGTCGGCGAGGCGTTTCCTCAAAACGTCCGTCCCCTCTTTGCCGCTTCTACTGGCTTGCTGCTCAGCGCTCTGGGCGTCGTTCTCGGGTCGGCGGCGGGGAGTCGGTATTCATCGCCTATGCCTGCCAAAGGGAAAGACCCAAGCGCCAATAAGTACCATCACGCCAAGATTCTCGACACCAGCGTCATCATCGACGGACGCATCGCCGACATCTGCGAGGCGGGCTTCGTCGAAGGGCCCATGGTAGTGCCCCAGTTCGTGCTCAAGGAATTGCAGCAGATCGCGGATTCTTCGGATTCCCTGAAACGTAACCGGGGACGCCGCGGCCTCGACGTCCTCCAGCGGATTCAGCAGAATCAGGACCTGAACATCCACATTCTGGAGACGGATTTCCCCCGCGTGAAGGAGGTGGACACCAAGCTCGTTCTCCTGGGCAAGGAGATATGCGGCATGGTGATGACCAACGACTTCAACCTCAACAAGGTGGCCGAGCTCCAGGGAGTGCGGGTTCTCAACATCAACGAACTGGCGAACGCGGTGAAGCCGGTCGTTCTGCCCGGCGAGGACATGAGCGTCTTCGTCATCAAGGAGGGCAAGGAGCATAACCAGGGCGTCGGCTATCTCGACGATGGCACCATGGTGGTCGTGGACCATGCGAAGCATCGCATCGGCGAGCAAATTCCCGTCTCCGTGACGAGCGTCCTGCAGACCACCGCCGGGCGGATGATTTTTACGAAAATACGAGATGAAGCCGAACTATCGCAAACCGGCGCCTGAGCGCGCGCGCTCTTCTCCCGCATTGCCGCATCCCGATGAGACGGTGGCCATCGTTCCCGCTGCAGGCAAGGGTCTGCGTCTGCCCGGCGTGGTGGCCAAACAGTTCAGAAATCTTGAGGGAAAACCCCTTTTCCATCACTGTCTTTTGCGAATCGCGAGCACGGGCCTCGTGGGCCGGGTCGTCGTGGCGGTTCCCGCAGGCTCCAGCCCGCCTGAGCTTCCCGATGGAATGGAAGTGGCCGTCGAGGTCGTCGAAGGCGGCGCGCGCCGTCAGGATTCGGTGCGAAACGGGCTCGCCGCACTCGGGGATGATGTCTCCTGGGTCGTTGTGCACGACGGGGCGCGGCCCCTGGTGACGCGCGAACTCATGGAGCGGTGCCTGCTCGGCGCGGCGGAAACAGGCGCCGCCATCGCGGCCCTGCGCGTGGTGGATACGGTGAAGATGGGCGACGCTGAGGGATTTATCGAGGCGACGCGCCCGCGCGAGGGCCTCTGGCTCGCCCAGACGCCCCAGGTGGCGCGGCGCAAACTGCTCGTCCGCGCGATGGAGTGGGCGGACGCGAATGATTTCGAGGGAACCGACGAGGCGGCCCTGCTTGAGGCGGTTGGCGTTCGGGTGAAGCTCGTGGAGGGAAGCGCCGAGAACATCAAGGTAACGACGCCCGGCGACATGGAGCGCGCCGCGCGCCTGATGGAACTCGCACGAGGTGCCGAGGCGGAGGCGTCCGCATGATGCGCGTCGGGGTAGGCTACGACGTCCACCGCTTCGAGGCGGGGCGCAAGCTCATGCTCGGCGGCGTGGAGATTCCCTTTGAGCAAGGCCTCGCCGGACACTCCGACGCCGATGCGCTCATCCACGCGCTCATCGACGCGCTTCTGGGTGCGGCGGCCCTCGGCGACATCGGCGGGCATTTCCCCGATACGGACGCGGCCTATCGCGGCGCGGACAGCCGGGAACTACTCGCGCGCGTGGTGGCGCTTCTCGCCGAGCGGGGCATGAAGCCGAACAACGTGGACGCCGTGGTCGTGGCGCAGAGGCCGAAACTCGCTCCCCATATCCCTGAAATGCGCGAAGTCGTCTCCTCCATTCTGGGGATTTCGCCCGATCGGGTGGGGATCAAGGCGACGACGGGCGAGGGGCTCGGCTTCGTGGGACGCGAGGAGGGCGTCGCGGCGCATGCGGTTTGCACGATAAGCGTGGAGTCTCCTTGACGCCCATCGGCGGGGCATGACAAATTTCTGCCCGGACGCGGCCCGGAACACATTTCACCCCCTCGATCATGCGGGTTCTGGAGAGAGTCATTTGGGTGTTCAGCTATACAACACGTTGACGAGAAAAAAAGAACCCTTCGAGCCTTTGGAAGAAGGGCGCGTGAAGATGTACGTGTGCGGGGTGACGGTGTATGACCATTGCCATCTGGGGCACGCGCGCGCCGCCATCGTCTTCGACGTGATTCACCGCTATTTCGAATACCGCGGCTACGATGTTCTCTTCGTGTGCAACTTCACCGACGTGGACGACAAGATCATCGCCCGCGCCCGGCGTCTCAAGGTTCCCATCGGCGAGCTGACCGAAAAGTTTATTGGTGAATACTACGTCGATATGGACGCGCTCGGCGTCCGGCGGGCGGATGCCGCCCCGCGCGCCACGGAGAACATCGAGGGCATGATCGAGATGATCGAGAATCTCGTCGAGAAGGGAATCGCCTACGAGATTTCGGGGAACGTCTACTTCGACATCGAGAAATTCCCCGGCTACGGCAAGCTTTCGGGACGCAACATCGAGGAACTCGAAGCCGGCTACCGCATCGAGCCGGGCGAGGGCAAGCGCAACCCGCTCGATTTCGCCCTGTGGAAGGCGGCGAAGCCCGGCGAGCCCGAATGGGAAAGCCCCTGGGGGCCTGGCCGTCCCGGCTGGCACATCGAATGCTCCGTCATGTCGAGCCGCTACCTGGGCGAGCGCTTCGACATCCACGGCGGGGGCGAGGATCTGGTGTTTCCCCACCATGAGAACGAGATAGCGCAGAGCGAGGGCTGCTTCGGGCATGAGTGGGTGCGCTACTGGGTGCACAACGGCTTCGTGCAGATCAATCACGAGAAGATGAGCAAATCGAAGGGCAACTTCTTCACCATCAAGGCGATTCTCGAGGACCATCCCGCCGAGGTGATCCGCTATTTCCTGCTGGGGACGCACTACAGACACCCCGTGGATTATTCGGATCAGGTGGTGAGCGAGGCGCGAAAGGGGCTGGACAGGCTCTACAACGTGCGGCTCAGGCTCGCCCGAAGCGGCGGCGGGGACTCAGGCGGCTGGCGCGAGCGGGTGGAAGAGGCGGTCGCCGCCTTCCGCGCGCAGTTCACGGAAGCCATGGACGATGACTTCAACACCGCGCGCGCCCTGGGATATCTCTTCGACTTCGCGAGGCGCGTCAACGGCTTCATCAACGAGGCGGGCGCGCTGCCCGAATCTGCGGCGGTGCTCGCGCGGGATGTCTTCGAGGAAGTGGGCGAGGTTCTGGGCCTGTTCGCCCACCCGCCCGAGGAGTGGTTCCGAAGCGCCGCGAGCGCGCAGCTCTCAAGCGGAGATGAGGGCCAAAACGGGGCCTTGCGCGATGATGAGATAGAAGCGTTGCTCGAACGACGCGCTCAGGCGCGGGCCAGCAGGGACTTCCCGGAGGCCGACCGGATCCGGGAAGAACTCGCGGAGGCCGGCATCGTCCTGGAGGACGGCCCCGGCGGCACCCTCTGGAAGAGAAGGGCGCCGTGATGTTCAGTGTGGGCGAAGCTTCATCATGCGCGCGCCAAATCTTATCCTTTTACCGAAGAGCTTAGCGATTGAGACGCAGACCCGAATACGTCTGCGGGGCGCACAGCGTGCTGGCGGCCCTCGCGCGCGGGCCGGAGCGGGTGAGGCGGCTCCTCATTGCCGAAGGACGCCGGGGCCGCAGGACATCCGAGGCGGTGCGGCTTGCAGAATCGCGCGGCGTCCCCGTCGAGACGCTCGATCCCGGAGGGCTCACGAAAAAGGCCGCCACGGCGCAGCATCAAAACCTCCTCGCGGAGGTTTCCCCCACGCCGCTGCTCTCGCTCGATGACCTCATCGAAGCCCAGCCCGCGGAGACTCCGCCCATTTTGCTGCTCGACGGTGTGCAGGACCCGAGGAATTTCGGCGCCATCTTAAGAAGCGCTGCCGCCCTGGGGGCGGGCGGCGTCGTCTGGCCGAAGGATAACGCCGTGGGTCTCACGCCCGTCGCGGCGAAGGCGGCCGCGGGCGCGCTGGAGGTCGTGCCGCTCGCGCGCGTGACGAACCTGGCCCGGGCCGTCTCGGCGCTAAAGGAAGCGGGCTACTGGGCGCTGGCGGCGGACGCTCATGGGGATAGGACCCTGGGCGTCGACGAACTGCCCCGGCCCTGTTGTCTGGTCATCGGGGCGGAGGGCAGGGGCGTGCGGCCGCTCGTGCTCAAAAACTGCGACGCGCGCGTGAGGATACCCATCGAGGAGGGCGTGGTGTCTTCTCTGAACGCCTCTGTCGCCGCGGCTATCCTGCTACACGGCGTGCGCGGGAGTCGCAAGACGGGTGAGGACGGGGCTCAGGCGGAGGACTCCTCCTCGCGAGCGCCTTGATTTCCCGTGAACCGAACTCCGAATCCGCGCCCGTTCCTTGCTTTTCGCTCCCTCAAAGGGGATAAAGGGGGTTGACAAGGCGCGCCGGTGGGCCTAATTTAACCCGCCTTTGTTGGCTGGCGTAGCTCAGCTGGTAGAGCAGCTGATTTGTAATCAGCAGGTCGGAGGTTCGAGTCCTCTCGCCAGCTCCACGGCGGGACGCGCCTCCCGGACCTCGCCGGCGAAAATCCGGGGGAGAATGTCTGCGGTTTTTCTATTCGGACTTCAGTGGACGTGGCGGCTTCGGGGAATCGATGGTTTCCGCGAGGTTTTTTTGATAGCTTTTATGGTTGTTTTTGATGAACAGCGGTTTTCAGGGGAGGTTCCCGAGTGGCCAAAGGGATCAGACTGTAAATCTGACGGCTCAGCCTTCGGAGGTTCGAATCCTCCCCTCCCCACCAGCAGATGAATCGTTGAAACGACTAGGACGCGCGCTTTGGATTCAGAGGCGGGAATAGCTCAGATGGTAGAGCATCAGCCTTCCAAGCTGAGGGTCGCGGGTTCGAGCCCCGTTTCCCGCTCCAGGATGAGTCGAGGCTATCGCCTTTTCTTGATATGGATTTCATGAATCGGATTCCGGCTCTGGGGGTTGCTCTGGCCGGAATAAGCTGTATTATCCGCCCGGAACGAACCTCCGGGCGCATCGTTTGCTGAGGTTGCTCTGGCTGAAATACAGTATATTCGCACGCCCGTGACGCAGCCGGCCCACGTAGCTCAGTCGGCAGAGCACTTCCTTGGTAAGGAAGAGGTCACCGGTTCAAGTCCGGTCGTGGGCTCCAGGGCAGGTGGAATTCATTGAAATTTCGAGGTTCGTGCATTATCCTGCAATTCGCATGAAACGCCTTGGAATCCCTCGGGTTCGCAAAGGTTCGCTTTGGCGATGGACAAGGTCTCGCCCGAGCGGGTATAAAGGCGCGTTTTTCGGGAATGACGAAAAAGAGGGGAAATGGTTCCTCTCCCCCGGAAGATATTATTTTTGAATTTTCATTAGAAGGAGAAGGGAAGCCATGGCGAAGGCGAAGTTTGAGCG